>NZ_BGZH01000003.1:300000-557442 GCF_009617755.1 Marinobacter salsuginis | reverse complement strand
AAGCTAAAGCAGCCGACTCAAGGCAACCAAATCTCAAATACCCCACCACCCAGGCTCCCACCGTTGTGGAGCTTTATAGACCCACTTCTCTCTCCCTCGCTGTGCAGTTTGGCGACGGAGGAGGCGAAAAACAGCCCAAGGCTGGTGCTGCCACTTTTGAAATCAAGCGATTTGAAGTTCAGGGTACCGGTATGTTGCATACTCTCCGGATAGCCTCTCCCGTCGTCCTCAACACCAATCACAAGATAACCATCTCTTTCACCAGCAGTAAGCAGGATTTTGCTTCGAGTGTACCGAATTGCGTTGTTAATGGTGTTATTTAACACGCCGGTCAGAAGATCCTCGTCGAAAAAGCCGTTTATGTCTTCAGCCTCTATCGAAACATCAATGCCGAGGCCCTTAAGCAGAGGTGTGTGTCGTGCCAGGTGTTCGGTCAGGAAATCCGGCACAAAGTGTTCCTCAATGTGCGCGGAGAGGTTGTTCTCGCCAAGGCGGTAGATGCCGAGAAGTTGCACCAGATCGTTGTGCATCCTTTCGGCTTCGTACTGAAGAGTATTGAAACGTGCAGATTCCCCCAGGTTTTCCTCGTGTTCGGTGCGAAGTTCGTCCAGGGAGTTCAGGAGCATGCCAAGCGAGTTCTTCATATCGTGAACGGCTGAGGCGAGTACCATTGAAAAATCGATATTCTGGTCGTTCATTCCATCAGTCCCTTCAGCTTGCGTTTTAAGGCGATATAACGCCTATGTTGGCGATGTTGTTCGGGTAGTCCTGATAACCGATCAAGGCAGGACTGACAGCGCCTGAGGAGCTCAGTGCTGGTCGGGTTATTGTCGTGTTCCTTCATCAATACCTGAACCAGGTTAAGGTTCAGGGCTGCGTGATCAGGCACGATCTCCAGAGCCTTTGAAAACGTTTCTGCTGCTTCTTGCAAGTTTCCGGATTCGAAGGCTTTGATGCCATCCCGGTTCAGGCTTCTGGCCTTGATCTTCTGGCGGAATCCCACGGGTTCATCCAGAAGGCTTTCAATCTTCTGGAGAGTTTCAGGATCGTTGCTGAAGCGTTCGGACATCTCGGCCAGCAACTGTTTCGCATCGGATTCATGCCCCAGGCGAAACAGGGTTTTGGCGTAATCAAGCCCCGTTCTGGCATCCAGAACGGTGGTATCCTGGAGCTCCGGCCTGATACTCTCAAGAATCTTCGCAGCCTGTCGATCCTGTCCCTGCCCTGCGTAAATCCGGCACTGCACGATGCGGCTGCGTAGACCGATACCTTCCTCGCCATCGAATCGCTTTTCCATTTTTTTGAGTACCGCCAGCGCTTCTTTGGCCTTCTCGGCACCAGCCTCGTCGAGGTCGCCTTCACTCAGGTCCGACAGTGTCTGGCCCAGTGCAAGGTAGTGTTCGGAGTTGTCATGTATCGAGTAGGTCCCCAGTTCAACGGTTCGACGCCATGCATCTGAAGCCGTGTCCATGTCCTGGTTTGAACCTGCCAGTTCGGCTAGATGCTTTTGCCGGAGCAGCGCATTGGGGGAATGCTCGGCGGCTTTTTCGAGGACTTGCTGTGCCTGTGTAGGACGCCCCTGTCGTTCCAGCCCCTCTGCGAGCAGGTCATACGCCTCCATGTAGTCCGGATGCTTTGTCAGAAGGTCTCTGAGGCCGTCTACCGCCTCGTCGAGACTTCGTTTAGCAAGCAGAACCTTGCACCGCCCGAGCTTTGCCCAGGAAAGCTCACGTTGTGCCAGGACGTCATCGTAGATCTTGAGTGCGTGAGCCAGGTCGCCCAGCTGGAAATACAGGTCGCCCAGGGTTTTCATAAGCCAGGTCTTGTAACGAGGCTGCCGCGGCAGTGCCTGGCGGCATAGTGAAATAGCCTCCGGGTAGTTCTCCCGGTCGATTTCCCGGTTAATGGGCAGGAGGATGTTGCGCTGGCTGATCAGGGCGCCCAGACGCTTTTCCAGTACGGCCCGATTGATCGGTTTGGTTAGGTAAGCGTCGGGTTGATATTCCCTCGCTCCCATGACCATTTCCTTGGACGTTTCGGCAGTCACCATCAGGAAGAGAGACGAGCGCTTGAGAAGTTTTTTATGCCGAAGCTCCTCCAGTATGTGCTGGCCGTTCTTGCCTTCGCCAAGATTAAAGTCACACAACACGACATCTACGTGATTGTAGGTACAGTACTGAATCGCCTGATTGGCATGGGCTACCAGCTCAATTTTGTCGGCACCGCAGCTGCGAAGCATTTGGCGCATGGACAACCGGAAATTCTCGAAGTCATCAATAACCAGATAGGTGAGCTTGCCGAACGGGTTGAAGTCAGCTTTGGAATCGGTCATGAGCGCTTCTGTTTGAGTAGCTTGTTAACCAGTGCCCTCAGTGCAGCAGGTTTCACCGGTTTGTAAAGAATCTGGTAACCCCGGTCTATGGCATCTTCCCGCACTTCAGGCGCCATATAGCCGGTGATGAGTATTCCAGGGATGTCCGCGTTCAACGCACCACGAATGCTGTCCATGGCGTCGAGGCCATTCTTGTTTTCGTCCAGTTGATAATCGGCAAGTATAATATCCGGGCTTTCCCCTTCCAGTTTTGCCATGGCATCTTCCAGACTTTCCGCCGCGGTCACATCACACTTCCAATTGCCCAGTAGCGCCACCATTCCCTGCAGTATGGCCGGGTCGTTATCGATGCACAGGAAATGCAGTCCCCCGAGGTTTGAGACTCTCCGGGAGCCTGCAGCGGGCTTCGCAGCTGCGGCTTCGTTCTGCTCGGGCGCAGCTGTTGGTACCGTTATCCCAAAGACGCTACCGCGACCCTGGACAGAATGGACGCTGACCGGATGGTTCAGCATACCGCTGATACGATCGACGATCGCAAGACCAAGGCCCAGGCCCTTTTTGTCCCGGCCATGCTGAAACCGACGGAACTCCTCGAAGATATGGGTCAGTTGATCCTCGGGTATGCCAGGACCGGTGTCCCAGACTTCTATCCGGATATAGCCTTTAAGGCGACGGCATCCCAGGAGGATCTTGCCTTCTGGTGTGTAGCGTATGGCATTGGAAAGGAAATTCTGAACCACCCGGCGCAGGAGTTTGGCATCCGATCGGATCCAGACCGTGCTGGGTACAACGTGCAGCTCCAGGTTCTGGTCCTTGGCGATGGCGGAAAAATCGGTTGCCAGATGGCGCATGATGTCGTTGACGGGGAAAACCCCGATGTTTGGCTCCAGGGCCCCTGCATCCAGCTTGGAAATATCCAGCAGGGTGCTGATGATTTCTTCGGCGGCCCCCAGGGAACTGTCGATGTGGTCTACCAGATCTTTCATCTCACCGTCATCTGCTTTCCCGGCGAGGGCGGAGGTAAACAGTCTGGCTGCGTTCAGGGGCTGGAGCAGGTCGTGGCTGGCCGAAGCCAGGAAGCGCGTCTTGCTCTGGTTCGCCTGCTCGGCCACCGATTTGGCTTTCAGCATCTGCTCATTGATGACCTGGAGCTCCTGGGTACGTTCCTTTACCCGCTGTTCCAGGTAAATGTTCGTTTCCTTCAGGGCCTGCTCGGTTCGACGCATGGCGGTAATATCCTGGAAGGTCGTGACATAGCCACCCCCGGGGATCGGACTGCCATCAATACGCAAAACGGTTCCATCGGGCCTCTGGCGCTCATAGGACATTGGCCGACCCTCGCGCATGCTGGTGCAGCGGTCAGCCACGATTTCATCAATCCTGCGGGCAGAGAGGTTGGCGTTGGTCAGGTTGTAACGCATCAGATCTTCGACTGGGCGTCCGACCCTGACGAAGCCTTTCGGATAGGTAAACAGCTCCAGGTAACGATGGTTCCAGACCACCAGTTGTTGCTGATGGTTCACCACTGACACGCCCAGGCTAATGTTCTCAATGGCCGACTGCAGCAGCTCACGGCTGAAAGTCATGGCCTGGGAGGCTTCATCGACAATGCTGACAACGTCCTCGATCTGCATGTCCCGGCCGGTGAGGGTGGATTCCAGGACCACTCTGGCCGTAGAGGCGCCAATCACCGAAGCCAACTGGCGCTCGATGTATTTCATCAGATGGGCGGACGCCGGGCGGTGTGGGTGCAGTCGAATGGCATTGCGGCGCTCGTAATTCCGGAAAATGGTTTCCGAGCGCTCTTCACCCATGAACCGGTCCGTAAGAGCCTGCAGGTCAGACGTCAGTATCTCACCCTGCCAGCTCTGGTGTTGGGCCGTTTCGGCCTTGGGTTGTGGATCGTGAAAGAAAGAAGCAATCTGGATTTTTTCGCGGACACGCTGGCGAGTGAGCATTGAGAGCACGATGTACACGACCGTGTTGATCCCCAAACTCCAGATAATGCCGTGGCTTGTCTGGTCCAGCTCGGACCCGAACAGTGCAGTGGGCCGAGTCCAGTTCAACCCCAGGATTCCCTGCTGAACAAGAGTGTCGTTGACCCAGCCCGTGGTGGCGAGCGCCGGCAGTAGCAGGGTGTAGCACCACATCAGGAAGCCGAGGCCCAGGCCCCAGACGGCGCCCATGTAATTACCCCGGCGCCAGATAATACCGCCCACCAGCGCAGGTCCAAATTGTGCTGCCGCCGCAAACGAGAGCAGGCCGAAGGCTGTCAGGCTGTAATCTTCACCAGCCATCCGGTAAAAACCATAGGCTGTGAGCAACACCACGAAGATGGCGACACGCCGGATACTCAACAACAGGTAACTGAGATCCGTGCGTCGGTTCATGCCCGGACGGAAAAATTTCAGCAACGCCGGCATGATGATTTCGTTACTGACCATGGTGGCGATGGCCACGGAGCATACGATAACCATGGCGGCGGCGGCCGAGCCACCACCGAGGAACGCAAGTATCGCCAGCCATTCCTCGCCTGCCATGATCGGCAGCTGCAGTATCAGAACGTCAGGGTTGCCGGCTGAGGCCTCGGGCGACAACAGTCCGGCTGCGGCAATAGGGAGTACAAATGCGCTGGCTACGATCAGGTAGATGGGCATGGCCCAGCGAGCAATTTCGAAATCCCGATGGTCGGTGTTTTCGACCACCATGACATGAAACTGCCGGGGCAGGCAGATGATGGCGAGCATGGCAATGAGCGTCTGGGTTATAAACGCTGGCGCTTCAATGCCGTCTGTGGTCAGGGTGCCAATCAGATCTGCGTCTTTCGCCCGCTCAAACAGGTCTCCGAATCCGCCGTAAAGCCCATAGCCAACGAACAGGCCCACGGCGACGAAGGCCACCAATTTAATCAGTGACTCGAAGGCCACGGCCTGGATCATGCCCCGGTGATGCTCGGTGGACTCCAGATGGCGGGTTCCGAACAGGACGGTAAATACTGCCAGGGCAAGAGTGATGTACCAGGCGGAATCGTTCCAGGCCGCAGTGCTCAGTTCCTCATAGCCGGTTCCCGTTTCCGAAAGCACGTTGAAGCCCATGGCAATGGCTTTGAGCTGCAAGGCTATGTAGGGGACGCTGCCGATCAGGGCGAATGTCGCAATCATTGCCGCCAGTAGCTGGGATTTGCCGTAACGGGAGGCGACGAAATCGGCAATGGAAGTACTGTTATTGCGCTTGCTGATATAAATGATGCGGCGCAGCAAGGGCGCGCCGAAAACAAACACCAGCAGGGGGCCCAGGTAGATGGGCAGAAAACCGAGTCCCTCCTGGGTGGCGCGGCCAACGGCGCCATAGAAGGTCCAGGAGGTGAAGTAGACTGCCAGAGACAGTGCGTATATGTGGGTGCGTGCAAGGCGTTTGCGATACAGGCCGGGGTGTTTGTCACCGGCCCAGGCGATCACGAACAGGATCGAGATGTAGGTGATGGAAATGAGGACCAGCAGCCAGGCACTAATCATTGTTGTACGTTCCCGACAGTATCAGCAGGTAGAGGCATCACGCTAACGAGGTATCACTCTGCGCAGACGGTTTTATACAGGGTGTCTCCAGGCTCAAGGAGCTTCAGGTTGTCCACTCGAGGGCTTCCGTCAGAACCCAGTGGCACCAGTTCCCGGGTCGCACAGTTGATGATGTGAATGCGGTGGGAAACGGCATCCGTCATTTTCTGCTCGAAGCGGTACAGGGTAAAGCGAACAATGTCTTCGCTGTTCGTGTCACGACTGATGCTTTTGGTATCGACTGTCGAGAATGCAGTGACATAGGGAAAGACGAAGGTCCAGGGGCGCCACAGTATGCCATCGGTTTCGGTATTCACAATGACGGCTTCTTCGGGCAGGCGGGCCTCTTTCTGATCGAACCAGGTGTATTCCATATAAATGAGATAGCCGAGCATGCCCGCGCCGGCAAACACCGGGATAATCCACTTCGGGGCTTTGTTTCGGGTGGCAGCACGGATACCAAGAGCGATACCGGCAGTGCCGAGGCCGCAAAAAACAGTGGCGACAAATGTCCAGAACATAGAATGACTTCCTCAAAAAAAGAACGGGCTCCCTCATTGAGGAAGCCCGTTCAGTATCAACCTGTCAGTTCATTGAACGAAGCAGGCTGAGATGTTGCTTAGTGGTCTTGAGCCTGACCGGCACCACGCGGGTAACGGACGCTTTCAACCAGTTCCTGAATCTCAACGGGCGGTTCTTCAGTTGCGTTGGATACAACGAAGGCTACCGCAAAGTTGACGATTGCACCAACCGCGCCGATAGACAGCGGGGAGATGCCCAGCACCCAGTTATCCGGAGTGTCTGCCAGGTTGTTGGTGCCCGGAATGAACAACCAGCCCTTGTAAACAAAGATGTATACCAGGGTGAAGGCCAGACCGGTCAGCATGCCGGCGATGGCGCCTTTGTTGTTCACGCGCTTGGAGAAGATGCCCATCATCAGCGCCGGGAACAGGGAAGCTGCCGCGATACCGAATGCAAGCGCAACGACCTGTGCCGCAAAGCCTGGAGGGTTGGCCCCAAGGTAGGTGGCAACAACGATCGCGACCGCCATTGATATCCGGGCTGCCAGCAGCTCACCTTTCTCCGTGATCGCCGGGTTGATGGAACCCTTGATCAGGTCGTGACTGACCGCCGAGGAAATCGCGAGCAACAGACCGGCCGCTGTGGACAGTGCTGCTGCAAGACCACCTGCTGCGATCAGACCGATGACCCAGCCGGGCAGGTTGGCGATTTCCGGGTTGGCCAGTACCAGGATATCCCGGTTAACGACGAGCTCGTTGCCGTTCCAGCCGCGGGCTTCAGCCGTAGGCGCGAAGGCTTCGCTGTCGTTGTAAAGCTGGATACGACCATCTTCGTTCTTGTCGGTGAACTGGATAAGACCCGTGATTTCCCATTCCTTGATCCAGTTTGGACGCTCGTCGTACTGGATTGGCTCCGCAGCGGTGCCGTCCGGATAGATGGTGGTCATCAGGTTCAGACGAGCCATGGAAGCAACAGCCGGTGCAGTCAGGTACAGCAGGGCGATGAATACCAGGGCCCAGCCGGCAGACCAGCGCGCGTCAGCCACCTTCGGTACGGTGAAGAAGCGGATGATAACGTGGGGCAGACCTGCAGTACCGATCATCAGCGACAGGGTGAACAGAACCATGTTCAGCTTGTTGTCGATATCGGCGGTGTACTCATTGAAGCCGAGGTCAGTGATAACCTGGTTCAGCTTGTCGAGGATCGGCATGCCGGAATCCACGTGAGTCGAGAACAGACCCAGCGGGGGAAGCGGATTGCCAGTCAGTTGCAGGGAGATGAACACCGCAGGAATGGTGTAGGCAATGATCAGTACGCAGTACTGGGCCACCTGGGTGTAGGTGATGCCCTTCATGCCGCCCATTACCGCATAGACGAATACCACCACTGCCGCGATCATCAGACCTACGGTGGAGTCCACTTCGAGGAAGCGGGAGAAGGCAACACCGGCACCAGCCATCTGGCCGATTACGTAGGTTACAGACGCTACGATCAGACAGATAACCGCCACCAGGCGGGCATTCTTGCTGTAGAAACGGTCACCGATGAACTCGGGCACCGTGAACTTGCCGAACTTCCGCAGGTACGGAGCCAGCAGCATCGCCAGCAGAACGTAACCGCCAGTCCAGCCCATGAGGAAGGTGGAGTTGGCGTAGCCACCGGCAGCGATCAGACCTGCCATAGAGATAAACGATGCCGCGGACATCCAGTCGGCGCCAATTGCCGCGCCGTTGGTGATCGGGTGAACGCCGCCACCGGCAACGTAGAAGTCACTCGTGCTTCCGGCCTTGGCCCAGATAGCAATTGCGATGTAGAGGAGGAAGGAGCCCCCTACAAACATGATGTTAATGGCAAATTGACTCATTCGTTCTTACTCCTCGTGCACGCCGAATTTTTCATCGATCTTGTTCATGCGCCACGCGTAGTGGAAGATCAGAGCGATGAACGTGAGGATGGAACCTTGCTGGGCGAACCAGAAGCCCAGATCGGTACCACCAATCGGAATGCCCGCGAGCATTGGACGGAGCAGAATTGCAAAGCCGTAAGATACCAGGGCCCAGACGATCAGGCTCCCGAATATCAGGCGTAGATTCGCCTTCCAGTAGGCTTCAGCGTCGTAGCTATGACCTGACATAGGATCACTCCTGTGTTGTTGTTGTGGAGGTTGGGTGGGTTTTTGGTGAGGCACTTCGGTTAGAGAATTTATTATTCATATAAGTACTTCTCCGACTAGTTGTCCCTACTGACTTTACTGGTCAAGCGATTTATAGATATTGGCAAAAGGTCTAATTCTCAGTAATTTGGCGTGACGTCCGTCTATTTTCGAGACGTCTGGGCCAGCATCCATTCAGTAACGATGCATGTTTTGCAAACGCCGATGGTAATGAAGCTTGTCGTGCAATCCCTTCAGGGTTTTTACGCCCTCGGTGCGGGCCTTATTCAGGGCTATCAGGGTGAGCTCGGCGGTGGCAAGAGCGTCCGAGGCAGCATGGTGTCGTTCGCTGACTTCAAGGCCGAAATAATCCGCCCAATTGTCGAGCCCCTTGCCCCCGGTTTTCGTGTTGGGAAAAAACGCAGGCATCAAGTCCGCGACATCCATCCAGGTGTGGGGCTGGGTGTATCCCAGCTGAGCCTTCAATGTCTTCTCCAGGAATTTCTGGTCGAACGCCGAGTGGTAGGCCAGAATCGGGTCGCCATTCATCCACTCTAGAAGGTAAAGCAGGGCGTCCTCGATTTCGTGCCCCTGGGTCAGTGCTTCCGGCCCGATTCCGTGAATAAGCACCGTTTCCCTGATGTCGAGCTCTGGCCGCCTCAGAATCAGGTCGAACTGGTCGCCGAGGTGGATGATGCCGCCCCTGATAGCAACCGCTCCGATAGCAATGACTTCATCCTTGGCGGCATTCAGCCCCGTGGTTTCCAGATCGAGCACAATCAGACGGCAATCCGTGAGGAGCTGTTCTCCCGGTGTTTTCGCGTGGGGCAGATTGCCAGGATCGTGGCTGCCGATCTTCCCGCCCCGCCGATGCTCAATCCATTGTTTGATTTGTTCCAGCATGTCTCGCGCCTGAAGGTCAGAGTTGGTAGGTCACTTCGAGCTTCTGCTGCAACCGCTGAGCCTGCCTGAAGGATTCCCGCAGGATCCGGCGGTCGAGCGGGTTCAGATCGTCGGGATCAATATAGTTGGTCAGCTCCTGGTCCTTTGCCAGCATTTCCTGGTGCGCCCGCATCCGGATCGCCTGGATCAGGCTATAGGCTTCTTTCCAGGCGTTGGCATCTTTCGGGTCGAAGATGCCTTTTTTGGCCAGTTCATCCATTCGTTCCAGGGTGTTTGCCGTCTCAACGCCATTCGCCAGGGCAAAGACCCGAACAGCTTCAACAAATGGCGCCAGGCCCTGGCGTTTAAGGTCCAGTGAATGCTTGTTGCCTTCATCCGACAGGTAGCGGAAGTTGCGGAACATGGTCAGCGGTGGCTTGCGCTGGAAGGCGTTGCCGGCAAGCATTTTCTGGAACAGGGCGTTTTTCCGGATCCGTGCAAGAACTTTATCCAGAAGGGCATCCAGAGGCTCTGTCGGCCCATAGATGGCTCTCATATCCAGGAAAATCGAGGAATAAACCAGGTTTTGGGGCGTGGATGCGTCAATAAAGCGGATAAACCAGTCGTCCCATTCCCTGTCGCTCAGACACAGTTTCGGATTGCTGGCCATGATGTTGCCTTTGCACAGGGTGAAGCCGCACTCGGCCAGTTCGTCGTTAACCCTCCGGGCAAACGGCAGCAGCTTTTCCCGGACCTGTTCTTCGGTCATGCCTTCGGGCGTCTGGAACAGGATGCCATTGTCCTGGTCCGTCAACAGAGTCTGCTCCTGTCGACCCTCGCTGCCGAATGTCAGCCAGGTAAAGGGAATGCCGGGGTCGTGTTTCTTGATGTTAAGTTCCAGGACCCGGCGGACAGTTACATCGTTGAGTGTGGTGATGATCTTGACCACTTGCCCGGAGTCAGCGCCGTGGGCAAGCATGGCATCCACCAGGCGGGAGACGTCCGCTCGCAGGCTCACCAGGGTACGAAGGTGGGTGGCGGTGCCGATGGTGCGAGCAAGGTTAACCAGATCCACCCGCTGCAGGGAGAACAGGTCCCGTTCCGAAACTACGCCAATCAGCTTGTGGTCGTCGTCGATGACGCACAAATGGGCAAAATGGTGCTCCGCCATCAGCATGGCGGCTTCGAATGCATCCGCATGGGAGGGCAGGCAGCAGGGATCCTTGGTCATGACCTGTTGGATGGGTGTGTCCAGCGGGCCTGTGCCCTCGGCGATCATGGTCCGAAGGTCCCGTAGTGTGAAAATGCCGGTCGGGATGCGGTTTTCATCGGTAATGATAATGCTGCCGACATTGTTCTCGTGCATACGCGCCACGGCCTTGCGCACCGGAAGGTCCGGCGAGCACACAATGGGATTTCGCAATGCATAACGTTCCAGCGGGGTGTCGAGCGAGGTACTGGACCCCATCGAAGCCATGGCGCTCGACTGGATGCGCCGGTTCACCTGATCAAGCAGGCTGCTGACGCCTCGCAGGCAGAAATCCCTAAAGGGTTCACTTTCCGAAAACAGGGTAACGAAGGCCGCCTGCCCGATACTGAGGCAGAAGGTATCGCCCGACGCCCGGTGCAGGGTTCTGGTTGGCCGCTCGCCGATCATGGCGGCCAGAGGAAAACACTCACCCTGGCTGATTTCGAAGGTCGTTTCGGTGCGGTCTTCCTTATCGTTGTGGCGCTCGCCACGAATCCGCCCTTGTTTGACTACGTAGAATCGTTTTACGACGTCATGGTCCGGAGAGAGGACAACGTCGCCATCGGCGTAAAACTGAATGGAGGCATTCTCGGCGAAATGCGCCAGATGCGCATCATCCATGCTGGAAAAGGGCGCATGTTCCCGCAGAAACGTCATTATTGCTCGGATGTTCTGGGGGCGATCATTTTCCGGGTTCGCTGAGGCCATGTCCGTCGTCACTCGCTGGTTATTATTGTCCGTCTGAAGTGTAGTGTAGCCAAAGCGTTCGTCGCCTTACGATTTTGGTCGCAGGAAGCCTGACATAGATCAGTTTTCTTTAAGGCCACTGACCCGGGTGGTAAAGTCAGTATCTGAAACTGGTTATTAACTGTAATGCCATGACAACCAAAGAAGAGCGCCTCAGCTTCCTAGAGGAAATGAAAGACGTCCGGCGTATCCGTAAGCCCAACCGGGCGGAGGTGACAACGCCCCGCGAACTGACGCCCGGCCATCTGGAACGTCAGAGGGCGGCCGTGGAGAAACCGTTGCGGGATACCAACCCGTTGACATCCGACATGGTGGAACCGCTCACGGCTCACGATGTATTGAGCTGGCAGCGGCCGGGCGTTCAGCACGGCGTGTTCCGCAAGCTCAGGCTCGGGCAGTATCCGATCGAGGCGCGCCTCGATCTGCACCGGATGACCGTTGAGCAGTCCCGGCGTGAAGTTTTCAGGTTTATTGGCGATTGTGTCCGCTACGGATTGCGTTCGGTCATCATTCTGCATGGCAAGGGCGAGCGCAATCCCGATGGAATTGCCCAACTCAAGAGCTACCTCGCCAAGTGGCTACCGGAGCTGGACGATGTCCTGGCGTTTCATTCGGCCCAAAAACACCATGGTGGTACCGGTGCGGTTTATGTCATGGTGCGAAAAAGTGACCGGGACAAGCAGCATAATCGTGAAATCCACGGAAGCCGTTAGCGGCTCCGATCCCAGACACCCTTAAATCAGAGCCGCCATGGCGGCTGAGCGGAGGTTATCGTCGTGAAAAAAGTTGCAGTAGCTGTATTGGCCATGCTGGCGCTGGCGGGTTGCAAGGATCGAGTGATCTGGAACGACAACGGTAAAGTTGAAGAAGCCACCACGGATCGCGAAGTCTGGAACTCCAACGGCAAGATGGAATCTGGTGAACGCAAGATCTGGGTTAACAAGGATGGCGAGGAAATCGTCAAATAGACCCTGAGCATCTGCCGCAGCCTCGGGCACAACAATAAAACCGGGCAACAGGACCGGAAATACAAAGGAGAGAGTTGGGATGGCCGTGAGCCTGACAGTTAACGGCGACGAGCGGTCGCTGAACATTGAGGGCGATACGCCGCTTTTGTGGGTATTGCGTGATGAGCTGGGGCTCAAGGGCACTAAATTCGGTTGCGGTGCCGGCCTTTGCGGCGCGTGCACGGTGCACCTGAACGGGCAGCCTGTACGCTCCTGTTCCACGCCCGTTGAAATGGCCGCCGGCGGCGAGGTCGTCACGATCGAAGGGCTGACTGATGGCGATCGGCTTCATGCCCTTCAGGAGGCCTGGATAGAACACGGTGTTCCCCAGTGCGGTTACTGCCAGTCCGGCCAGATTATGAGTGCAGCTCACTTGCTGGCGAACAACTCCACCCCCTCACGGGACGAAATCGTCGCCGCCATGACGGGTAACCTTTGCCGATGCGGGACCTACTCGCGGATTATTGCAGCCGTAGAATCCGTCGCTGGCTCTGAGTCTTCAGGCGGCTCTCAGAAAGGGGGCGCGTAACATGGCGATGAACCGACGGAATTTCCTCAAGGTCAGTGCCGGTGCCTCCGGCAGTCTGGTGGTTTCACTGACGTTGCCGGGCTGTGCCGGAATCCAGACCGGCTACGAGCCGGATACCGGTGAGTGGCGGCCCGATGCCTGGCTCGAACTGACCACTGATGACGAAGTTTTCTTCACCCTGGCCCGGGTAGAAATGGGTCAGGGGACCTACACCGGGTTGACGACGCTTATTGCCGAGGAGCTGGAAATCCAGCCAGAGCAGATTAAACCCCGCTTCGCCCCGGTGGCACCCGAGTATCGAAATCCTTTGTACAAACTTCAGCTCACCGGCGGTAGCACCAGTGTTGCAACCAGTTGGGAGCCCTTGCGAATGGCGGGGGCTGAAGCCCGGCAGATGCTGGTTATGGCCGCGGCTCGGGTCTGGAACGTTGAAGCTAGCGATTGCCGGGCCAGTGAAGGGCGGGTGGTGCACCCGAACGGTATCGATTCCTTGGCCTATGGCAGGTTGGTCGAGCTGGCTGCCAAAGAAGTGGTTCGGGGTGACATTGCCCTGAAACCACGAAGCGAATGGAAGTACATCGGCAGGGAAAGGGGCAAGCTGGATGCCCGGGCCAAGTCGACGGGAACCGCGGTGTATGGGATTGATGTGGAACTTCCGGACATGGTTTATGGGGTGGTGACCAGGTCGCCCAGGCGCGGAGGCAGGCTACTGGGCTTTAACGGCGATCAGGTCCGGGCAATGGCGGGAGTGCTCGACGTTTTCGAGATCGAGCGCGGCGTTGCCGTCGTTGCCGACAAGTACTGGCGGGCCCGGAAAGCCCAGGACGCGCTCCGGATAGACTGGGATTTCTCGGATGCCGTGTCTTTGTCCACGAAGGATGTGTTTGATTCCTATCGCTCTGCCGCTGATGAGGACCCCGGGGAGTCCGAGCGCAGTGAAGGCAGTTTTGCCAGCGCTGTGGAGGAGGGTGACCGAGTAGTGGAAGCCGAGTACGCCCAGCCCTACCTCGCCCATGCTACTTTAGAGCCCATGAACGCCACGGCCTGGTATCGCGAAAACCGGATGGACGTGTGGGCGCCCACCCAGGCGCCGGACCTTGGACGGATCGCGGCGGCCAGGGTAACCGATCTCGGGCCCGACGATGTCACCATCAATACCACCTTTCTCGGCGGCGGCTTTGGCCGTCGGCTGACCCAGGACTACATAGAGGAAGCGGCGGCCGTGGCCTATCGCATCCGGCGGCCGGTTAAAGTTATCTGGTCCCGGGAAGAAGACACCCGCCATGACCTCTATCGTCCGGCGATGCTCCACCGCATGAAAGCCAGTCTGTCTGGTGGCGAGCTGACGGGCTGGCATCACCAGATCGTTGGACCGCAGATCCTGGACTGGTATGTTCGCAACGCGGCGCCTGCCCAGTATCCCTGGGCGCCGAAGTTCATGTACGACACTCTTGGCTCCGTCGGTCTGATGGCCGAGGGCATTGCCACTCCCAAAGATATCTCCGCGATCGAGGGGGCTATTGAGTACCCCTACCGGGTGGCCAATATTGATATTCGCCATACCCACACCGACCCCGGCATTCCCATTAGCTGGTGGCGGTCCGTGGGCTATTCCCACAACGGCTTTGCGGTTGAGACCTTTATGGACGAACTGGCCCACGAGGCCGGAGAAGATCCATACCAGTTTCGTCGTCGGCTGATTTCCCATGAGCCACGGCACCTGGAAGTGCTTGATCGGGTTGCCCGCCTTGCCAATTGGCAGTCCACTTTGCCAGAAGGCCGGGCCCGGGGCCTTGCATTATTCCGTAGTTTTGGCACCTATGTGGCGCAGGTGGTGGAAGCCGGAATCGAGAATGGCACGGTTCGGGTCTACAAGGTCACCTGTTCGGTGGACTGCGGCCAGGTCGTGAATCCACGAATCGTGGAGGACCAGATCGAGGGTGGCATTCTGTTCGGTCTGACGGCAGCGCTCTACGGGGAAATTACCCTGCAGAACGGTGAGGTGCAGCAGAGCAACTTCCACGATTATCCGTTGATGAGACAGTACGAGCGACCCGAGGTGGTGGTGGATATTGTTGATAGCGCCGAGGCGCCGACCGGTGTTGGTGAGCCGGGCGTGCCGCCAGTCATTCCGGCCCTGGGTAATGCGCTGTTCGCACTGAATGGTAAACGCCAGCGAAGCCTGCCGTTGAAAGCCGATGTCTGAGTCAAGCGTCGCTCATTCGGTCGCCACGGGGCGTCAGATGGTTATTGCCAGGATGTCTGAGTGGCTGCAGGCGGGGCAGAGGGTGTGGTTGTGCACCATCGTCGAGACCTGGGGGTCCTCACCGCGTCCGGTTGGTTCCTGGCTGGCGATTGCGGAATCCGGCCACTGGAGCGGCTCGGTTTCCGGGGGTTGTCTGGAGGAGGACCTGTTGCGGCGCACGGCCGAAGACGGGCCAGATCATCCCGTCTTTGTTGATTACGGCATTACGGATGATGACCGGGATCATTTCCAACTGCCTTGCGGCGGCAGGATCCGGCTTCTTGTGGAGCCCCTTCAGGGACAGTCAGGCCTTGATCATGTTAACGCGCTTGCGGGCGCCTTGCGCGATCGTGAACCGGTGGTCCGCCGCGTCCCCCTGAATGGTATTGTGGCTCTGGAGCGCGCTGCGGTCAGGGCTGGTAAGTCTGTTAGCTTTGACGGCGAGCAGCTTGTCCACGTTCTGCAGCCTGAGTGCCGGCTGTTGTTGATTGGCGCTGGCGAGGTTGCCCGTTACGTTGCGGAATTTGCGACGGCGGCGGAATTTGCTGTAACCCTTTGCGAGCCCAGGGAAACGTTTGCCTCAGGCTGGAGCTACGATCAGATTCCTCTGGATCGCCGCCTGCCCGATGATCTGATTTCCAGAGAGTTTGGCGACGCTTGGTCAGGCATCCTGGCACTGGCTCATGATCCTCGCATAGACGATATGGGCTTGCTGGCGGCCCTTCATTCCAATGCTTTTTACATTGGCGCCATGGGGTCCCGGAAAACCTCGGAAGCAAGGCGGGAACGACTGGCCTCTCTGGGGCTCGATGAAGCTGCACTGGGAAGACTGCGAGCGCCCATCGGCGTCGATATTCCCAGCAAGACTCCGGCAGAAATTGCCATCTCCATTGTCGCCGATCTGATCTCTGCAAGGCATCATTTGCGGGGCGCCGCTTCGTCCCTATAATGGCGGCCATGGGAGTGTTGTAAGCACTCTGAATCCCGGGAGAGAGCTCGTGTTTGATGTAACCCGATACGCAGTCGCTGCAGAAGCAATAATTGAGGCCGGCCGCTTTTTGTACCAACAGGGCTGGTCACCGGCAACCAGCAGCAACTATTCCGCCCGCGTAGACGGCGAACACATTGCCATAACCGTTTCTGGCCGCCACAAGGGGCAGCTGGGTGCCGGTGATGTTATGGTCGTAGACCTGGCGGGTCGCCCGGTGCAGAGTGATTGTCGCTCCTCGGCAGAGACCCGTTTGCATACGGTGTTGTACGAGGTGTTTCCGGAGGTTGGAGCGGTCCTTCACACGCACTCGGTGAAGGCAACGGTTCTCAGCCGCTTGCTGGAAGCTGGCCATCCGCTGACACTGGAGGGCTATGAGCTTCAGAAGGCGTTTACGGGAGTCGATACCCACGAATCGGTACTGACCGTTCCGGTGTTTGACAACACCCAGGATATCGACGCGCTGGCGGAGCAGACCCGGGAATGGTTCCGGGAGCACCCCGAGCAGCCCGGGTATCTGATTCGCGGCCATGGCCTGTATACCTGGGGTAAAACCATGGCCGACTGCCTGCGCCATGTCGAGGCCTTTGAATTCCTGTTTGAATGTGAACTTGAAACCATGAGGGTCCGCCCATGACCACCCTGAGTATTTTTGACCAGAGCCAGCCTGAAGAGGCACACACAGTCACCGAGAACCCGGAAAGAATAAGGGAACTTCTTGCCCGTCACGGTGTGCGCTACGAGCAGTGGCCAACCAAGGATCTGCCGGCTGATGCATCCCAGGAAAACATCCTCGAAGCCTACAGCGAGGAAGTGTCGAAACTGAGAGAGGAGTGTGGTTTTCAGTCTGCGGATGTGATCAGCCTGAACCCGGACAATCCGCAGAAAGATGCATTTCGGCAAAAGTTCCTGGATGAGCACACCCACAGTGAAGACGAAATCCGTTTCTTTGTCCGTGGCCAGGGCCTGTTTTACCTGCATTTCGGCAACGAGGTGTTTGCGGTGCTTTGCCAGAAAAACGATCTGATCAGCGTGCCAGATGGCACGCGGCACTGGTTCGATATGGGGCCTGAACCGGCGTTTACCTGTATTCGCCTGTTCACCAACCCGGAAGGCTGGGTCGCCGATTTTACCGGTGAAGACATCGCCAGCAGGTTGCCCCGATACGAGGCACTGGCAGGAGCGGCGGAATGATCCGGGTTGTGCTGACGGACATCGAAGGGACCACCAGCTCGATCTCGTTTGTGCACGATGTCCTTTTCCCCTACGCGAGCGAACACCTGCCGGGATTTGTCCGCGATCGGCATCAGGACACGCCTGCGGTGTCCGAGCAGCTGGACGCAGTGGCGGAGGCGTCAGGTATTGCTCGTGAGGATATTGATGGCCTGATTGAAGTTCTAAAGACCTGGATCAAAGAGGATCGCAAGGAAACGTCCCTGAAGGCGCTGCAGGGCATGGTCTGGGAACAGGGATACCAGCAGGGAGAGCTGAAGGGCCATATCTACGCCGATGCAGCCGATTACCTGCAGCGCTGGCATGATCGGGGGCTGCGTTTGTTCGTATATTCCTCAGGATCGGTCAAGGCCCAGAAGCTGATTTTCGGTTTCACCACGGAGGGCGACTTTACGCCATTCTTCTCTGGTTACTTCGATACTCGTATCGGTGGCAAGAAAGAGGCCGCTTCATACCGCAATATCTTGTCTGAATTGGGCGTTGAGGCGTCCACGGTGCTGTTCCTTTCAGACGTGGAGGCCGAACTCGAGGCAGCCGAGGAAGCCGGTATGCAAACCGCCTGGCTTGTTCGCGAGGGGGATCTGCCGGAGACAGAACGTTTTGTTGCGCGTGATTTTGCGGAGGTGGATACCCTGCTGCAAAAGCGCTAGGCCAACGCCCCTAAAACGCCATAGCAGGAGGACTTGATGCCCGGAACCGGTTTTTGCAGAATCGTTGCGCCGGTTCTCGCTATGCTTCTTGCCGGTTGCGACCCATTCTCTGATGCCCGCCCCATGATGGATGAGTATGTGGAGCGGGTCGCCCGAGTGCTGGAATCCGATCCTGAGTTTTCTGATATCCCTTCCGCAAGTCAGCTTCCCCGCCGTCGCGATCGGGTGTTGCCCATGCCCGAGCTGGAAATGGGGATGCTCGACTTTCTTTCGCTTTACGGATGTGAACTCCAGTACGTGGTTGGGGAGAAAACCTCGGTGATGGGGCGGGTGATGCAGCCCCTGAACCGTTTGCGCTATGAAATCCGGTTTATTGAAACAGCCAGGGAGTGCCTGCCGGACATAGAGGATGAAGAGTTCGCCGAAGAGCTTACCGGCGCCATCGACAGCAAGCTGGAATCCCTGCCCATTGCCATCTGGAATGCCACCTGGGGCGTTGAAGAGATCGAGAAACTGTTCACTCTGGCCAAGGGCTATTACCCGGTAGCGCCGGAGAGCAATCCGGTGTCTGATCTGGCTCTTGATATCGACAGCCTGAATGCAGCCGTTGTGCGTCTATACTCGGAGGACCTGGCGGTTTCCCTCGATTTTGCCGGCGACGTTCATCAGCGTTGGCAGGCGGAATTCCGCGCCGGCCAGTTGATCAACAGCGCACTTCTTCTGACCGCCCGGCTCCAGGATGGCACGGAATTGCTCAGGCAGAGAATCAACGGTCGGCCCCTGTGTCTTAACGGTCAGTCCAATAACCAGTCGGATATTGTGCAGAACATGTTTTTCAGTGTGTATATCGAAAAGATCCAGCCCTACATGAGCGCCGTGAATCAGGGGCGGGCTGCGCTCATTGAGCCGTTTGAGCGGCTGGCCAAAGTCCAGAAAGAGGTCATGCCGGAGAGTTTTACGGCGTGGTACCAGCGCCATCTCTCGCAGGGAGCCCAGAGCAGTCTCTGGCGGGAACTGGATGTAGCCATGATGGCGCATACCAGAGCCTGGCAGGAATTGCTGGGCCAGTGCGGGTTGCGCCCCGGCGCCTGACCCCGCTCAGCGCTGGCTTTCCGGCGTCACCCTCAGAATTTCCTCCACCGTTGTCTGGCCTGCAGCCACTTTCTGGGCGCCACTCAGGCGCAGGGATTTCATGCCTTCCTTATAGGCATCCAGCCTGAGCTGTTCCAGCTCGCAGCGATCGGTGATCTGTCGAAGTAAAGAGCCTGAGAGCGTCATGATTTCATAAACTCCGGCCCGGCCAAGATACCCGGTGTTCCGGCACTCCAGGCAGCCCACGGGCTGGTAGAACTGCTTGGGAACCGGCGCTTTCCAGGGCCGGGTCAGGGTCTGCCAGGCCTGCTCGTCGGCAGGGCCCGGCGCTTTGCAATGGGGGCAGAGGGTTCGGGCAAGCCGTTGCGCCATCACACCCAGTACCGTGGCCCGAATCAGGTACGGTGGGATACCCAGTTCCATCATCCGGGTAATCGCGCTCGGCGCGTCGTTGGTGTGTAGGGTCGAGAGCACCAGGTGGCCGGTGAGGGCAGCCTGAACCGCCATTTCCGCCGTTTCCAGATCGCGGATCTCGCCGATCATGATGATATCCGGATCCTGCCGCAGCAGGGCCCGCACGCCCGCCGCGAAGGTCAGGTCGATGTTGGTCTGGACCTGCATCTGGTTGAACGCCGGCTCCACCATTTCGATGGGATCCTCGATGGTGCAGACGTTGAGCTCGGATGACGCAATCTGTTTCAGGGTCGAGTACAGGGTTGTGGTCTTGCCAGACCCGGTTGGTCCGGTCACCAGAACAATACCGTGGGGGCGGGAGGTGATTTCCTGCCATCGCTGGCGATCTTCCTTGCCGAATCCCAGCTGCTCATAGGACTTCAGGAGCACGTCCGGATCAAAGATCCGCATGACCATCTTTTCGCCAAAGGCGGTCGGCATGGTGGCCAGGCGCAGTTCGACCTCGCGGTTATCGGGCTTGCGGGTCTTGATGCGACCGTCCTGGGGGCGGCGTTTCTCGGCCACGTTCAGGCGACCAAGAATCTTCAGCCGACTGGTAACCGCCACGCCCACGTGTTCCGGGAATTCATAGACGTTGTGGAGCACGCCGTCGATCCGGAACCGCACCTGCGTGACTGTGCGGCGGGGCTCTATGTGGATGTCTGAGGCGCGCTGGTCAAAGGCATACTGCAGCAGCCAGTCGACGATCTTGACCACGTGCTGGTCATTGGCATCCGGGTGTTCGCTGGCGCCAAGGTCCAGTAACTGTTCGAAATTCTGGTTTCCTGCCACACCGGGGCCCTGGCCGCCACTGGCCTTGCTGACGGAGTTGGCAAGCTGATAGAACTCCACGGTATACCGGCGGATATCCTCGGGGTTGGCAACAACTCGACGGATATCCTTTCGAACCGCCTGTTGGAGGTTTTGGACCCAGTCGTTCTTGAAGGGCTCTGTGCTGGCGATCAGTACCTCTTCTGCGCCGATCTCTACCGCCAGAATGCCGTGGCGTTGGGCAAAGGCATAGGACATCACCCGGGCAATGGCAGGCGTGTCGATCTTCAAAGGATCAATGTGGTAGTAAGGTTGCCCGGCCCAATCTGCCAGCCAATGGGTCAGCCGGTCCAGATCAAGTGTGCGACCACTTTTCTGGCTGGTCAGTGCGGCAATGGCCACCAGTTCCAGTGGATGGCGCTTGCCCTTCTGTCCATCGCCGGTGGCCGCGCCAAGATTGGCCGAGAGTACCCGTTCTGCGTCTTCCTGGCTGATTTCCCCGCTGGTGACAAGTGCGGTGCAAACATCTCTCAGGGTCAGGGTGCTTCTGGGCGGCGCGGGTGGCCTCGGCACGGTTCCGGAGTTGCTTGTTTCAGCCATAAAGTGTCAGGTCCAGGAATTCAGGGTGTATTTCCATTCGCCACTGGCCGGTTCACTTTGAGGTGAATCATGGCAACAGTGAACAACAGGAAGGTCAGTACCGTCAGAATGACCGGTCCCGTAGCACCTTCACTCAGCCAGGCAGATACGACGGCCTGGGTGAAGTAAAAGATCACCACGAACGACATCCAGATATAGCCCCGATTGTGGCCCCGAAATACCGGAATCGCAAAGGGCAGAAGCGGAAGCAGTTTCACCGCCAGCATCAACGTTATTGAAACGCCCTCGACGGGTGCCGGGTAGAAAGTTGTGATCAGCAGGGTGGCAAGCACGCCGATGTAGAGCGCGGCTGTTGCACGCAAGGTGGCGCGGGCCTTCGGGTTGTTCAGCATAGTGTGTTCCGTAATAAAAAAGTGTTAAGCAGATTACGTCTGGTACCCGGGCGTGTATCAGTCAGCAAGCTTCAGGGCGAATCGGGCAAGGCGCTCGCCAAAGGCCTGGCACAATGCTTTCTCGTCAGCGCTCAGTGGCTGCTGTTCACCGGTTCCGGCCCAATGGCTCGGGCCATAGGGAGTGCCCCCGGTTTGTGTGTCCCCCAGGCTTTTCTCGGAGTAGGGCAGGCCGCAGACGACCATGCCGTGATGCAGAAGTGGCATCATCATGGTCATCAGTGTGATTTCCTGTCCGCCATGAAGGCTGCCGGTCGACGTGAATGCCCCGGCGGGTTTGCCTTCAAGGGCGCCGCCCAGCCATAGGTCGCCGGTGGTGTCCAGGAAGTGCTTCAAAGGCGCCGCCATGTTACCAAAGCGGGTGGGGCTGCCGATGGCCAGGCCGGCACAATTCGCGAGATCGGATTTGCTGGCATAGGGCGCCCCGGAGTCCGGCACAGCGGGCAGCGATGCTGCCGTGTCCGGTGAAACCGGCGGTACCGACCTCAGCCTTGCTTCAATTCCTTCCACTCGGGCCACGCCACGTCCTATCTGGCTGGCCAGCTCTGCGGTTTGGCCGGTGCGGCTGTAGAAAAGAACAAGAACGTACGGCAATTGCTCGGGCATCGTCAGCGATCCTTCTGATCTGACTCGGAGAAGTTATTGGGGCTTAAAGAATCGAGAGAACGTTTTCTGGCGGACGACCAAGGGCTACTTTGCCGTTGGCGATCACGATCGGCCGTTCAATCAGTTTCGGGGTCGCTATCATGGCCGCGATCAATTGCTCATCGCTCAGCTCAGGGTTGTTCAGTCCCTGTTCTTTATATTCTTTTTCCTTGGTACGCATCAGCTCGCGGGGCGTCAGATTCAGGGCGCTGAGAATATCCTTTAGCTCCTGCTCTGTCGGTGGTGTTTCCAGGTAGCGTATAATCTCCGGTTCAATTCCCCGTTCGGTAAGCAGTTCAAGGGTTTGGCGGGATTTCGAGCAGCGCGGGTTGTGGAAAATCCGGGTTGGTTCTGTCATCTTCGTGCCTGGTTGTCTGAATGGAGTCCACGATTTCTGTGGTCGGTAGTCTAACAGGAGGTTTTCCGGTGCAGTACCCTGATTCAGTTCTTCGTGGCTCCCGCCTTCGCACAGCAGCCATTGTGCTGCTTGTTCTGACGATGACGGGTTGTGAGAAAATTGAGCTTGAACGGGCCGAAGGAACAAAGCTGAACTGGGACACGTTTCGCGGTCAGTGGGTGCTGGTCAACTACTGGGCGGAATGGTGCAAGCCATGTCTTGAGGAAATTCCCGAGCTCAACGAGCTCGACCAGGCACCCGACATCACCGTACTTGGCGTTAATTTTGATGGTGTGCGGGGCGATGCGCTGGTGGAACTCGGGGAACGGATGGGCATTGAATTTACCATGCTGGCGGATGACCCGGGGCCCGGGTTCGGCTGGAAACTGCCGGTCGCGCTGCCGGCCACCTTCCTGGTCAATCCCGATGGTGATCTGGTTGAGACTCGTTTTGGCCCCCAGACCGAAGAAGAGCTCAGGGCAGTAATCGGCGGCTGAGACCGCAGCTCTAACTGAATTTTACAGCAGGAATAACCTGACGTTATGTCGCAGACTTTTGTACATCTCCGTGTCCATTCCGAGTACTCCATGGTGGATGGCCTGGTCAGGGTGAAACCGCTGATCAAACGTGTTGCCGAGCTGGGCATGCCGGCAGTCGGCCTGACCGAGCAATCCAATATGTGCTCGCTGGTGCGTTTCTATAAGGCGGCCATGGGCGCGGGTGTCAAGCCCGTTATAGGCGCGGATCTCTGGCTCGAAAATCCGGATGAACCCGAAAACCCTTTCCGGCTGACGCTGCTTGCCCGAGACAACGATGGTTATCTCAACCTCACTGAAATCATTTCCCTGGGTTTCACCGAGGGCCAGCGGTTCGGCAAGCCGATTATCCAGCGAAAGTGGCTGGAGGCCAGAGCGAACGGCCTGATCGCGCTCTCCGGCGCAAAGCTGGGTGATGTGGGCAAGGCGCTGATGGCCGGCAAGCCGGAACTGGCTCGGGAGCGCGCTCGTTACTGGATGGATCTGTACCCGGACAGCTACTACCTGGAGCTCCAGCGCACTGGTCGACCGGGTGACGAGGACTGCCTGCACCTGAGTGTTGAGCTGGCCGGGGCGCTTGGCCTTCCAGTGGTGGCCACCAACGATGTTCACTTCCTCGAAGCGGAAGACTTTGAGGCCCACGAGGCCCGGGTTTGCATCGGCGAGAGTCGTACTCTGGACGATCCGCGGCGTGACCGTCGGTTCAGTGATCAGCAGTACCTGCGCAGCGCCGATGAGATGATCGAGCTGTTCAGCGACATCCCCGAGGCCATCGAGAATACCGTGGAAATCGCCCGGCGCTGCTCGGTGAAGGTTCGGATGGGCGAATACTTCCTTCCGAACTACCCGATTCCGGACGGCATGACCATGGACGACTATTTCCGGAAGGTCTCCGAGGAAGGCCTGGAGGAGCGGCTTGCCAAGACCCTGAGCAAGGACGATCCGGAATACGATGCCAAGCGGGAGGCCTACTACAAGCGCCTGAACTTCGAGCTGGACATCATTATCCAGATGGGTTTCCCGGGCTACTTCCTGATCGTGATGGACTTTATCAAGTGGGCCAAGAACAACGGCGTGCCGGTCGGGCCAGGTCGGGGGTCCGGTGCCGGCTCCCTGGTGGCCTATGCCCAGTTGATTACCGATCTGGATCCCCTGGAGTACGACCTGCTGTTCGAGCGTTTCCTGAACCCGGAGCGGGTCTCCATGCCCGACTTCGACGTCGACTTCTGCATGGAAGGCCGGGACAGGGTGATCGAGTACACCGCCCAGAAGTACGGGCGTGAGGCGGTGTCGCAGATCATTACCTTCGGCACCATGGCCGCGAAGGCGGTCGTGCGGGACGTTGCCCGGGTGCAGGGCAAATCCTATGGCCTGGCCGACAAGCTGTCCAAAATGATCCCCTTCGAACCGGGCATGACCCTTGAAAAGGCTCTGGAACAGGAACCGCAACTGGTCGAGTTTCTCGAGAATGACGAGGAAGCCCAGGAAATCTGGGAAATGGCCCTGAAGCTCGAGGGCGTGTGCCGGAACGCCGGTAAGCACGCAGGTGGCGTGGTGATCGCGCCCACCAAGATCACCGATTTCTCGCCCCTGTATTGTGATGATGAGGGCGGAAGCCTGGTAACCCAGTTCGATAAGGGCGATGTGGAAGATGCCGGACTGGTGAAGTTCGACTTCCTGGGCCTGCGGACGCTCACGATTATCAAGTGGGCGCTGAACATGATCAATCCGCGCCGGGAAAAGAAGGGCATGCAGCCGCTGGACATCAACGAGATTCCACTGGATGACGTGCCCTCGTTCGACATGCTCAAGAAAGCTGAAACCACGGCGGTGTTCCAGCTGGAATCCCGGGGCATGAAAGACCTGATTCGCCGTCTCCAGCCAGACTCCCTCGAAGACATGATCGCCCTAGTGGCTCTGTTTCGGCCGGGGCCGCTGCAATCGGGCATGGTGGATGACTTTATTGACCGTAAGCACGGTCGCCAGCCCATGTCCTTCCCGCACCCGGATTACCAGTACGAGGGCCTGAAGCCCGTACTGGAACCGACCTACGGCGTCATCCTGTATCAGGAGCAGGTCATGCAGATCGCCCAGGTCATGGCCGGCTATACCCTGGGTGGAGCGGACATGCTGCGCCGGGCCATGGGTAAGAAAAAGCCCGAGGAGATGGCCAAGCAGAAGCAGATCTTCCTGGATGGCTGCGAAAAGAATGGCATCAACAAAACCCTGGCCGAAAATATCTTCGATCTGGTGGAAAAGTTTGCCGGCTACGGCTTCAACAAATCCCACTCGGCTGCTTACGCCCT
Source organism: Marinobacter salsuginis (assembly GCF_009617755.1). Classification (NCBI taxonomy): domain Bacteria; kingdom Pseudomonadati; phylum Pseudomonadota; class Gammaproteobacteria; order Pseudomonadales; family Marinobacteraceae; genus Marinobacter; species Marinobacter salsuginis. Next base: position 532,103 of record NZ_BGZH01000003.1, on the reverse strand, counting down.
GGTGTCATACCAGACCCTCTGGCTGAAAGCCCATTACCCGGCAGAGTTCATGGCCGCGGTACTGACTGCCGATATGCAGAACACCGATAAGGTGGTCACGCTGGTGGAAGAATGCCGGAACATGAAGCTGGATCTTCTGGTGCCGGATGTCAGCCGTTCGGAATACACCTTTACCGTTAATGACGACGGCCAGATTGTGTATGGTCTCGGAGCGATCAAGGGCTTGGGTGAGGGCCCGATCCAGAGCATTGTTGAGGGTCGCGGCGATGGCGAGCCGTTCCAGGATATCTTTGATTTCTGTCGGCGGGTTGACCTCAAGAAGGTCAACAAGCGGGCCATGGAAGCGCTTATCCGCTCCGGTGCCATGGACAAGCTGGGTGCGAGCCGCGCGCAGCTCATGGCAAGCATTGACAAGGCCGTGCAGCAGGCCGACCAACAATCCCGGAACGAATCCGTTGGCATGATGGATATGTTTGGCGAAATGCTGGAAGCCGGTGATGGTGGCGATCCCTACGAGGACGTGGCCGGGGTACGCGAATGGCCGGAGAAGCAGCGGCTGAAAGGCGAAAAGGATACCCTGGGGCTGTACCTCACCGGTCATCCGTTTGACGAGTATGAAAAAGAAGTCCGTCGGTTTGTCCGGTCCTCCATTGCCGATCTGAAGCCGAACAAGTCACCCCAGCGGGTGGCGGGGCTCGTGGTTGCCCAGCGCACCATGAAAACGCGCACCGGCTCCACGATGTGTTTCATCACCCTTGACGACCGCAGTGCCCGGATTGAGGCGACTCTGTTTTCCGAGGCGTTTTTCGAAAACCGTGAGCTGTTGCAATCCGACCAGGTGATTGTGGTGGAAGGCCAGGTCAGTCACGACGACTATTCCGGGCAGATGAAGATGCGAGTGAGCTCGGTGATGGATGTGGCAACGGCTCGCCAGCAGTTCAGTCGTGGCCTTAAACTGAACCTGTGCGCCGATCAGTTGCAGAACGGATTGCTGGAGAAGCTCGACAGTACTCTGCGGCCGTTCCGATGCGAGGGCAGCCCGGTCTGGATCGAGTACAGCAGCCCCGAGGCGTCGACCCGGATCGAGCTCGGTGAGTCCTGGCGTGTGCAGCCGGATGACAACCTGCTGCTGGAGCTCCGGTACCTCGTAGGCGACCAGTCGGTAGAACTGGTCTATGATTGAATGAGTTGAAAATTAAAAGTTTGTCAGACAGCGGACTCATACCAATGTCCGCTTTAGCCACTGACCGGGCGCTGCTATCTTTGTGTCAAATTCTGGTTTGGCGGAGTACGTTCCCGCCTGGCAATAAATGATGGAACATCATGAACCCTAACTATCTGGATTTCGAACAGCCAATCGCCGACCTGGAAGCCAAGATTGAAGAGCTTCGGATGGTTGGTAACGATACCGACATCAATATCACAGACGAGATCACCCGGCTGAAGAAAAAGAGCGTCAGCCTTACCGAGAGCATTTTCTCAGATCTCAAGCCCTGGGACGTTGCGCGGCTGGCCCGTCACCCTCGCAGGCCCTACACCCTGGACTACATTGAATCCATCTTTGAGGATTTTGATGAGTTGCACGGTGATCGTCGCTACGCCGACGACCTGGCTATTGTAGGCGGTACCGCCAGGCTTGATGACAAACCGGTGATGGTCATCGGTCATCAAAAGGGTCGGGAAGTCCGCGACAAGGTCAAGCGTAACTTCGGTATGCCCCGGCCGGAGGGCTACCGCAAGGCTCTGCGCCTGATGGAAATGGCCGAGCGTTTCAAGATGCCTATCCTCACCTTCATCGATACGCCAGGGGCTTATCCGGGCATTGGTGCGGAAGAGCGCGGGCAGAGCGAGGCCATTGCCTTCAATCTGGCGGTCATGTCTCGCCTCAAGACACCCATTATCTCCACGGTGATCGGTGAGGGCGGTTCCGGTGGCGCCTTGGCCATCGGTGTCTGTGATCAACTGAACATGCTCCAGTACTCCACCTACGCGGTGATTTCCCCAGAGGGCTGTGCCTCAATCCTCTGGAAGAGTGCCGAATACGCTGCCCAGGCGGCGGAGGCCATGGGTGTAACAGCTGACCGGCTCAAAGATCTGGGGCTGGCGGATAACGTGGTAACCGAGCCCCTTGGCGGTGCTCACCGCAACCCCGAAAAAATGTCGGAATCCCTCAAGGAGGTTCTGGCAAAAGGCGTCGCTGAACTCAGTCGCCTGCCACTGGATGAGCTGGTATCCCGCCGCTATGAGCGGCTGACCCGCTATGACACCGGGCGCTGAGCCCGGCTCCGGATTCACCTGGCCGGAGGCACTGTGCGCCCCGGTCAGAGAACTCCCCGATCACGCCCGCCTGTTGGTTGCCCTGAGCGGCGGCCTCGATTCCACCCTGTTATTACACCTGGCAGTCCATTGCCATGGGCATTCCGGGGCTGTCCGAGCGGTTCATATCAATCATCAGCTGCAGCCGAATGCCTCCGAGACCGAATCATTCTGCCGCGATCTTTGTGGGCGCCTGGGTGTCCCGCTTGTGGTTGAGAAGGTCACTGTCAGGAGCGGAGAAAACTCGGCTGGTGGCATCGAAGAGGCAGCTCGCAAAGCGCGCTATTCCGCCCTGGAAGCGATGGTTCAGCGGAGGGATCTGGTTCTGATGGCTCACCATGGCGATGATCAGGCCGAAACGGTGCTGTTCCGGATGCTGAGGGGCAGCGGTGTGGCCGGGCTGGCGGGTATGCCGTTCAGCCGTGACCTCGGCCCGGCGACACTGGTCCGGCCCCTGCTTGGGTTTGAACGGGTCGAGCTTGAGCGGTGGGCCAGGTCCGCTGGTCTGTCGTGGGTTGATGATCCCAGCAACACCGACCAACGATTTGACCGGAATTTCCTGCGCCACACGGTGCTGCCAGCTTTGCGGGAGCGCTGGCCGGGGCTGAATCGCAGGTTGCGCCACACGGCGGACGCCTGTGCAGAAAGTGAAGCGCTGAACCAAAAGCTGGCGGCCTTGCAGTGGCAGGCTGTCGGCGGTGAGCAGGACCGACTGCCCGTTGAGGGGCTGAAAACCTTATCTTTGGCGGAGCAGAAAAACCTGATTCGCTGGTGGGTTCGGGAACGGGGGTTTCCTGCGCCCACAATCAGCAGTTGGCAGCAGGTTATGCAGGACCTGATTTTCGCAAGAGAGGATCGAGAGCCGGAGTTCCGGTCCGACGGTTTCAGTCTGCGCCGCTTTCAGGGCGATCTTTACCTGGTTCCGGATCACTCGCAGCTGCCGGACGTCCCCGTTACTCTGGAGCCGGGTCCCGGGCTGAACTTTGGCGAATGGTTCCTGAAGCTGGAGCCGGCCGTTACCCCGGAAAGACCGTTGCCGCCAATACGGATATTTACGAGGCAGGGCGGTGAGCGGGTACGTTTCCGTTCGGATGGTCCGTCCCGTTCGCTCAAGAAGTGGCTGCAGGAGATTGCGGTTCCACCCTGGGAAAGGGCCCGGCTGCCGCTGGTTTTCGCCGGTTCCGGGGATGCAGCCGAACTCGTTGCCATTGGCGATTTATGGTGTTCTGAACAATACTCGGAAGGCGCCCATGCCGCCGGTTGGCGGCTGGTTGTAGAGCGGGAATGTGATTGAGTCAATGGGGCCTTTCTGGTAGTCTGGCGTCCCATCTTGAGATGACAATCTCCCTCCTTCACCGAACCAGACAATCACGGAATCTGCATGACGCGTTATATTTTCGTCACCGGCGGTGTCGTGTCCTCCTTGGGGAAAGGTATCGCATCAGCCTCACTGGCTGCGATCCTCGAGGCACGCGGCCTGAAGGTCACTATTCTCAAGCTGGACCCGTATATCAACGTGGACCCCGGCACCATGAGCCCGTTCCAGCACGGTGAGGTTTTTGTTACCGAGGATGGCGCGGAAACAGACCTGGATCTGGGCCACTATGAGCGCTTCATCCGTTCCCGGATGAGCAAGCGTAATAACTTCACCACCGGCCGGGTGTACGAAGAGGTGATCCGTAAGGAGCGCCGTGGCGACTACCTGGGCGGAACCGTTCAGGTGATTCCTCACATCACTGACGAGATCAAGCGTCGGGTTGTTGAAGGGGCTGCCGGCGCGGACGTGGCACTGATCGAAATCGGTGGTACGGTTGGCGATATTGAATCCCTGCCGTTCCTGGAAGCCTGTCGTCAGCTCAAGGTCGAAGTGGGTTCCCAGCGTGCGCTTTTCATGCATCTTACCCTGGTTCCGTACATTGCCACGGCCGGTGAGATCAAGACCAAGCCAACCCAGCATTCCGTCAAGGAAATGCGCTCTATCGGCCTGCAGCCGGATATCCTGCTGTGCCGCTCGGAGCATGAGGTGGACGCCAGCTCGCGTCGCAAGATTGCCCTGTTCACCAACGTCGAAGAGCGGGCAGTTATTCCTCTCCAGGATGCCAAATCCATTTATGCGATCCCGCGGATGCTCTATGAGCATGGCCTGGACCAGTTGGTTATCGAGCGCTTCGGTCTAGATGCCCGTCCCGCGGATTTGAGTGAATGGGACAACGTTGTTGAATCGTTGATGAACCCCGAGCAGGAAGTAACCATTGCCATGGTTGGCAAGTACATGGAACTCCTGGACGCATACAAGTCCCTGATTGAATCCCTGCTTCACGCCGGCATCAAGACCCGTACCAAGGTCAATATCAACTACATCGATTCCGAAGATATTGAGCGTGACGGTACAGGCGCACTGGAAAGTGCCGACGCTATCCTGGTGCCGGGTGGTTTTGGCGAGCGCGGCGTTGAAGGCAAGATCCGCACCGTTCAGTACGCCCGTGAGAACAAGGTACCTTACCTGGGCATCTGTCTGGGTATGCAGGTTGCAGTTATTGAATATGCCCGCAATGTGGCAGGCCTCAAAGATGCCCACAGCACGGAATTCCGCACGCACACGCCGGAACCGGTTGTCGGCCTTATCACCGAGTGGCTGGATTCTACCGGCGAGCGGGAAGAGCGTACTGAAGAGTCCGATCTGGGCGGAACCATGCGTCTTGGCGCCCAGGACTGCGTGCTGACCGAAGGCTCCACCATCGCCAACTGCTACGGCAAGAAAACCATTCAAGAGCGTCATCGCCACCGCTACGAGGTGAACAACCATTTCCTGCCGAGGCTGGAAGAGGCCGGGCTCCAGATCTCTGGCCGTTCATCGGATGGACGCTTGGTGGAAGTGGTCGAGGCGCCGAACCATCCCTGGTTTGTTGCCTGCCAGTTCCATCCGGAATTTACCTCCACTCCCAGGGACGGCCACCCGCTGTTCAAGGGCTTTGTTGAGGCAGCACTGGCCAGCAAGAAAGGATCCTGAAGATGGCTCAGAGCACCGTAAACGTATCGGGAATCGAGGTCGCCAACCAAAAACCGTTTGTGCTCTTTGGCGGTATGAACGTTCTGGAGTCGCCGGAGCTGGCCATGGAAGTGGCCCAGGCCTACGTTGAGGTAACTGGCAAACTGGGTATTCCCTACGTTTTCAAAGCGTCTTTTGATAAAGCCAACCGGTCGTCCGTGAACTCTTTCCGTGGCCCCGGCCTGGAGAAAGGTCTTCAGATACTGGCGGACATCAAGAGCAAGTTCGGTGTTCCCATTATTTCGGACGTCCACGAGCCGGCTCAGGCGGCCCCGGCAGCCGAAGTCTGTGACATTATCCAACTGCCGGCGTTTCTGAGCCGCCAGACCGATCTGGTGGTCGCCATGGCGAAAACCGGTGCCGTGATCAACATCAAGAAGGCCCAGTTCCTCGCGCCCCAGGAAATGAAGCACATCATTACCAAATGCGAGGAAGCCGGCAACGACAAGGTAATCCTCTGTGAGCGGGGCAGCAGCTTCGGTTACAACAACCTGGTCGTCGACATGCTCGGCTTCGGCATTATGAAAGCCATGAATGTACCGGTGATGTTCGATGTGACCCACTCCCTGCAGATGCCGGGCGGACGCGCGGATTCGGCCGGTGGCCGACGTGCCCAGGTGACTGACCTGGCGCTGGCGGGTATGTCCCAGGGGTTGGCAGGTTTGTTCCTTGAGGCCCATCCGGACCCGGACAAAGCCAAGTGCGATGGCCCCTGCGCTTTGCGGCTCAGCCAGCTTGAGCCCTTCCTGCAGCGGGTAAAAGCTGTGGATGATCTGGTAAAAAGCTTTAAACCTATCGACACCGCCTGATTGGCGGTGTTTGTTTTGTTTGGGAGTACGAGCAGGTGGGGGATGGCTTTCCGAAACACGCTCCTTGCGGCACATCCATGTGACGCTTGGGCTCCGCCATCCCTGGCTCCGCACAGTTTCGGAAAGCCATCCCCCACCTGCTCTATGCCCAACTTCGAGTTTGAACCGTTTAGAAATCGAAAATTTGGAGAATCATTCGAATGACAAAGATTGCCAACATCAAAGGCCGTGAGGTTCTGGATTCCCGCGGTAACCCGACTGTCGAAGCCGACGTTATTCTGGAAGACGGCACCATTGGTTCCGCCTGCGCGCCTTCTGGTGCTTCCACCGGCTCTCGCGAAGCACTGGAACTGCGTGATGGTGATGCTTCCCGTTACCTTGGCAAAGGTGTTCTGAAGGCAGTTGAAGCCGTAAACAGCAAGATCCGTGAAGCCCTCGTAGGCAAAGATGCGGCTGATCAGCGTGCACTGGACCAGATCATGCTGGACCTCGATGGCACGGAGAACAAGGCTAACCTTGGCGCTAACGCTATTCTGGCTGTGTCTCTGGCTGCTGCAAAAGCTGCTGCAATTTCCCTTGGAAAGCCGCTGTATGCGCACATTGCCGACATTAACGGTACCTCCGATAAGTTCTCCATGCCGGTACCGATGATGAACATCCTGAACGGTGGCGAGCATGCGGATAACAACGTGGATATCCAGGAGTTCATGGTTCAGCCGGTATCCGTCAAGAGCTTCTCTGAAGCTCTGCGTGTGGGCGCGGAGATTTTCCACAGCCTGAAGAAAGTGCTGAAGGCCCAGGGCCTGAACACCGCCGTTGGTGATGAGGGTGGCTTTGCGCCGAACCTGCCCTCCAACGAAGCGGCACTGGCCGTCATTCAGGAAGCGGTCGAGAAGGCAGGTTACAAGCTGGGTACCGATGTAACCCTGGCTCTGGACTGTGCCTCCTCTGAATTCTACAAGGATGGCCAGTACCAGCTGTCCGGTGAAGGCAAGAGTTTCGATTCCGAGGGCTTTGCCGATTACCTGGCAGGGCTTTGCGAGCGGTACCCGATCGTCTCCATTGAAGACGGTATGGACGAGAGCGACTGGGACGGCTGGAAAGTGCTGACCGACAAGCTCGGTAGCAAGGTTCAGCTGGTGGGCGACGACCTGTTCGTGACCAATACCAAGATCCTCAAGCAAGGTATTGAGAAGGGCGTGGGGAACTCCATCCTGATCAAGTTCAACCAGATTGGCAGCCTGAGCGAAACCCTTGATGCCATCAAGATGGCACAGGATGCCGGCTTCACTGCCGTGATTTCCCATCGCTCCGGTGAGACCGAAGACACCACTATTGCCGATCTGGCTGTAGCCACCTGTGCCGGCCAGATCAAGACCGGCTCGCTGTGCCGTTCCGATCGCGTTGCCAAGTACAACCAGTTGCTGCGCATTGAAGAAGCCCTGGATGGCAAAGCGCCGTACCGCGGCCTGAGCGAGATCAAGGGGCAGGGCTGATCGACTGATCTGACCGGTTCTGGTTGAGTTTCGGGCCGGCAATCAGCGAAAAACTGTTAAGGCCATCGTGTTCCGAGCGAAAGCTTGGTTACGATGGCCTTTTTGTACAGGCAGTTAGAAGAATTTGTTGCTAATCTACTCTAAGGTCTATACTCAACGTCCGGCGTTGGCATTTTGATTGATTGAATTTGACTGGAATCGGCAATGAAGTTGCTCTGGACCACAATGGTTGTTGTTATTCTCCTGCTGCAGGTGCGCCTGTGGGTTGGGGAGGGCAGCTTTGCGCAGGTATGGGCTCTCGAGAAGTCCATCGCCGAGCAACGTGAAGAAAATGCCGAACTGGCTACCCGCAATGAACGTCTGTATGCCGAAGTCAGGAATCTGCGTAATGAGCAGGGCGCCGTTGAAGAGCGGGCCAGAATGAACCTTGGCCTGATTAGAGACGACGAGACCTTTTTCCTGGTTGTTGAAAACTGATTGTCTATGCCTGCTCCGAGACTTTGGCTGATTGTCCCTGCCGCCGGCATCGGCCAGCGTATGCAGGCCGAACAACCGAAGCAGTACCTTCGAATCGGCCAGCGTTTCATTCTCGATATCACCCTTTCCCGATTGATGGATTCCGCCCCGTTTTCCGGCTGCATGGTGCCATTGCATCCGGCCGATCATTGGTGGCCGGATACCGAGGCCAGCGGCGATAGCCGAATCCAGACCTGCACCGGCGGAGCCGAAAGGGCCGAGTCGGTATTGTCCGCACTGCATGCCCTGGCGGAGCAGATCAGGGATGATGATTGGGTCCTGGTCCACGATGCGGCACGACCATGTCTTCATACCCGGGACCTGTCGAACCTGATTGACCAACTCTACCACCACCCTGTCGGGGGGCTTCTGGCTTCGCCAGTGGCCGACACCCTGAAGCGGGCTGGCACAGGCGACCTGCCTGAAGTTCTTGAAACGGTGGATCGCAAAAATCTGTGGCGGGCATTAACGCCTCAGATGTTTCGCTATCGTATTCTGGTGGATTCACTGGAAGCTGCCCTTGCCGGCGAACTTCTGGTGACTGATGAGTCCTCTGCCGTGGAGTTTTCCGGTAACATGCCCGTTCTGGTCGAAGGACGGCCGGACAATATCAAGATCACCGTACCCGCAGATCTGGCCCTCGCAGGCTTCATTCTCAGCCGGTTCTGAATTTTCGGAGTTTCCGGAGTACATTATGCGTATTGGTCAGGGCTTTGATGTCCATGCCTTTTGTGAAGGCGACAATGTGATTATTGGCGGTGTCAGCATTCCGCATTCCCACGGGCTGAAGGCCCATTCTGATGGTGATGTCCTGCTGCACGCACTGGCGGATGCGCTGCTGGGTGCCGTAGCACTGGGCGACATCGGGCATTTTTTTCCGGACACCAGTGATGAGTGGGCGGGCGCCGACAGCCGCGACCTTCTGCGCCGCGTCATGACCCGGGTTTGGGCTGAGGGGTTTGGCGTGGTGAATGTGGATGCCACCATCATCGCTCAAGCTCCTAAAATGGCCCCTCATATTGATGCCATCCGTCTGAACATTGCGGAAGACCTGGGCGTTCCGGCCAGTCGCGTTAGTGTGAAAGCCACCACCACGGAAAAACTCGGCTTTACCGGGCGCGGTGAGGGCATTGCCTGCCAGGCTATCTGCCTGCTTGAACCGGTGGATTCGTGAGTCAGTGGCGCCTTGACTGGCCCACGTCTGGCGGTGGGCGTGTTGCTTCGGGCCGTTTGAAGACAGCGCCCGGCGATTTCATTGTTGACGAGGTGCTGGAATTTCCGGAAAGCGGCTCCGATCTCAGGGCAGACGCAATCTCCGGCGTCGGAGAGCATCTCTGTGTGAAACTGGAGAAAGTGGGCGATAACACAGAGTACGTCGCTCGCGAACTGGCCAGAATGGCGGGTTTTCGCAACTTTGATGTCGGCTTCTGCGGTCTCAAGGATCGACATGCGGTAACACGCCAATGGTTCAGTCTCTATCGGCCAGGGTGTGAAGCTCAAGACGCCGCCCTGATTGACGAAATTGCTGTTCGATGGCCCGTTCTTGCGGCCTCGCGACAGACCCGGAAATTGCGGCGGGGAGAGCACAGTGGCAATGGCTTTGTAATCACCCTGAGAGCAGTCACCGGGGAACCCGAGGTGATTGATCGTGCTCTGGTGCGCCTGGCAGATATTGGCGCTCCCAATTACTTTGGCCCCCAACGGTTCGGCAACGGTGGTGCAAACCTTTACCGGGCGGTGCATCTGGATCCCGCCACCCTGAACCGTCGGAACCGGTCCGGCGGAAAAGGCCGGGGTGGCAAAAAGCGCGCTGGCAGCGACGGCTCGAAAAACGTATTGTATTTTTCGGCGGCGCGCTCATGGCTGTTCAATGAGGTGCTTGCGGCTCGGGTAAGCGATGGCAGCTGGGCCGAGGCGGGGGCTACAGGCCCCTTGTGGGGTGACGGCGGCACGACGGCTTCCGGGGCACTGGAAGCTCTTGAACGGGACATTGTTGCGCAAACCCCTGGATTGGCGAGCCTGTTCTCGGTCACCCGGATGAAACCGGAGCGACGTCCCCTGGCGGTAAAGCCCGATAGGCTTGCCTGGCGGTGGCTGGCTGAGGACACTCTGGAACTGACGTTCTTTTTGTCACCCGGCCAGTACGCCACTACGATTTTGAGTGATATTTTCGAGCTTGAGGACATGAGCCTCAGCCGACATAACGAACAACAAGGCTAGCGGAGAACACTGTGCGTATTCTGTTGTCGAACGATGACGGCGTTCACTCACCGGGGCTTATTGCCCTGTTCGAGGGATTGAAGGGGCTGGGTGAGCTGGAGGTGGTGGCGCCCGATCGGGATCATAGCGGCGCCAGCAACGCCCTTACCCTCAATCGGCCTTTGACCGTAGAAGAGCATCCCAACGGGTTCCGCTCTGTGGATGGCACCCCGACCGACTGTGTTCATCTGGCGGTTAACGGGCTGTTCAAAGAGCCGTTCGACAGAGTAGTCTCCGGAATAAACACCCACGCCAACCTGGGCGATGACATTATTTATTCGGGTACTGTTGCCGCAGCCACTGAGGGGCGTCACCTTGGTCTTCCGGCCATCGCTGTTTCCCTGGTCAACGATGGCCACTTTCACTATGCGACGGCTGCCCGGGTGGTCCGGATGCTGCTCGAGAACGAGAGCCCTCTGGAGCTCGGGCCGCGCTCTATCCTCAACGTTAATGTACCGGACGTCCCCTGGGAAGAACTGGCAGGCATTCGGGTAACCCGTCTGGGCCACCGGGAACGGGCGGAAGGCGCGGTGCCAATGACCTGTCCCCGCGGTAAGGAACGTTACTGGATAGGGGCGGCCGGTGTGGGCGGTGATGCCGGTCCTGGTACCGATTTCAACGCCGTCCGCGAAGGCTACGTCTCGGTAACCCCGGTGCATATAGATATGACCCGGCATGAGGCCCTTTCGCGGCTTCGGGACTGGGTCGATACCCTTGCGGATTTGCCGGAGGGCCGGGGATGACCGCTCAGCTTGAAGGTATCGGGATGACCTCACGGCGTACCCGGATGCGACTGGTGCAGCGCCTCAGGGAAGCCGGCATCGAATCGGACCGCGTGCTCGAGATCATGGGAGAGGTGCCAAGGCACATTTTCCTGGATGAAGCGCTGTCCCATCGCGCTTATGAAGACACATCCCTGCCAATCGGGTATGGCCAGACCCTGTCCCAGCCCTACATTGTGGCAAGGATGACGGAATTGATGCTCGCTCATGGGCCATCACGGGTGCTGGAGCTGGGAACCGGGTCAGGTTACCAGACCTCGGTGCTCTCCCGCCTGTTTTCGGAAATTTACAGCGTTGAGCGTATCAAGGCATTACAGGACAGGGCGCGGGACCGGTTGCGTCAGCTGAACGCCAGGAATGTGTTCCTGAAACACGCTGACGGAGGTATGGGCTGGCCTGAGCGGGGTCCTTTCGATGGCATCATCGTGACCGCAGCGCCCATTGAAGTTCCAGGCGAGTTACTCGCCCAACTGGCAGACGGTGGCGTTCTGATTGCGCCCGTGGGAGAGGAAGACCAGGTGTTGGTTGAGGTAACCCGCAGGGGTGATCGTTTCGATCACAAAGAGTTGGAGCCGGTCCGTTTTGTGCCGCTGTTGGGCGGGGTTGTCCGCTAGTCATGGTTGATTCTGCGGTACCCAATTCGGATCCTGAAAGCGAAACCGGCCGTATCCATCATCCTGGAGCAGTTTTCCTGCGGGGCATTGCCATGGGCGCGGCTGATATTGTTCCAGGTGTCTCTGGCGGCACCATTGCATTCATTACCGGCATATACTTCCGACTGTTGGGAGCCATCAACGCGGTTCCCGCAGCGGTATTCCATGATCTGCTTCGGGGTCGCTTTGGCGCTTTCTGGCGCACTTGCGATGGAACCTTTCTGGCTTGTCTGATGGCCGGCATCCTGACCAGCATTGCCACCCTGGCTTCAGCCATCAGTTACATGCTGGTGGCCTATCCCATCCTGATCTGGAGCTTTTTCTTCGGTTTGATTGTCGCTTCGGTTTGGCATGTGGGGCGCCAGGTTCGGCATTATGAGCCTCTACTGCTGATCCCGCTGCTACTGGGGATTGCTGTCGCCTGGTGGATAACCACTCTCTCCGCCAGCGAGGTGGCGCCATCCGCACTGGCGTTTTTCGGGGCCGGTGCGCTAGCCATCTGTGCCATGATTCTTCCCGGTATCTCGGGCAGTTTCATACTGGTGATTATTGGTATGTATGCTCCTGTGCTGGCAGCGATCAAATCGTTGGATGTGGGCGTTCTTATGTTGTTTATGGCAGGGTGCGTGGTGGGCCTTTTATCCATTGCCCGCCTGATCACCTGGGCATTTCATCATTTTCATGATCTTGTCCTCGCCCTGCTGACGGGCTTCATGATCGGTGCGCTCAACAAGGTATGGCCCTGGAAAGAAACGCTGAGTTGGCGGGTAAACAGCTCGGGTGAAAAAGTGCCCTTGAATGAGGCAAGCGTCTGGCCATGGACCTTTTTGGAGCAGGCCGGGCAGGATCCCCAGGTGCTACTTGCGGTGGTTATGGCGCTGGCTGGCTTCGGTCTTGTTCTGCTTGTGGAGTGGATTGGCTCAAGGCGCGGGCATGCCTCATCGTCGGCGTAGATCGGGGCGCTTGTTTTGCGAAATTGTTACCTAACGCACATATCGGGTGTTTCGTGAGGTAACAAGGGTGGCCAGCCAGTAACTTGGCTTCCTGCCTGAAATGTGCAATATATTAGCAAGTTACTATAAAAAGTTTAGAAACTGCTTCGATAACCAAAATGGTTTATACGGATTTTTCATAACTGGGTCAGTTTTATTCCTGTGAGATTTTTGCGTGGGCTAGTCAATGCCGTTTTACCGGTGTCCCCGCGGTTCCTTTCCGGTGCCTGTGAATCTTGTCGCCCTGCTAAAAAAACTCCGATCAGCCTGTTTCTCCTCGCTCCCCTCATAACTTTGATGCTGCTGTCTGGCTGCAATACGCCGGCACTGTACCAGGATGACATTTACAATCCCCCGGTTTATTGGGGTAGGCATGTAGTCCAGCCTGGTGAAACCCTCTACAGCATCGCCTGGCGGTATGGTCGGGACTATCGGGAGCTGGGTGACGCCAATGGGATTGGCCCGCCCTGGAACCTCAGGGCGGGGCAGGTGCTTCGTCTGGACCTTCGCGGAAATGTAACCTCGGGCAGTCAGACTACCACGGCTAGCAGACCGGCTGCCGCGGTCTCCAAAACCCCGAGCCGGGCCTCGCCGCCAAAGCAGACAGCCGCCACGGCACCAAAACCTGCGGTTACCAGGGCGCCGAGTAAAGGCGCGCCGCTTGCCTCGCAGACACAGACCGTAGCCCGAATTGAATGGCGCTGGCCGCATATTGGCACTGTAATTGCTGGATATTCAACATCTGGAAAAGTCAATAAAGGTATTGATATTGCCGGCCAAGCCGGGGATGCTGTAAGAGCAGCAGCCACCGGGAATGTAGTCTACGCCGGCAACGGGTTGCTTGGATACGGCAATCTGATTATCGTGAATCATAACGAGCACTATTTGAGTGCTTACGCTCACAACCGGAAGATTCTGGTGCAGGAAGGGGAGGATGTGAAAGCCGGGCAGGTGATCGCAGAGCTCGGTAGCAGTGGCGCTGAACGACCCATGTTGCATTTTGAGATTCGGAAGAATGGCAATCCGGTTGACCCAGTCCATTATCTGCCACCGCGCTAGGAAATGGTGCAGTCAGCAGGCTGCCCAGATCGCACACCCCGGCACTGACAAAAACACCGCGTTCGCAAGAAAAACAAGAACGGTAATGGCCGTGACAGGCCGACCAACAAAATGTCCTGAAGAAAAAGCATGAAGACAAAGACGTCCGCAATAACAAGAAGTATCGGGCGAACATCCAGGATTATTGAGAGGCGGGGCAAGACAAATGTCAGCAGAGCAAGAAGACATCATCATTGATCGCGTGTCGGACATGGACGATGCCGAGGATCAATTGCTAGCAGAAGAAAAAGTCGATAAAGAGGCGACTGAAGAGGTCGCTGAAGTCGAAGAAGATTTCCCTACCCAGGGACGTTATTTCACCAGTCAAAAGCAGCTGGATGCCACTCAGCTGTACCTCAACGAAATCGGATTTTCACCGCTCCTTACGCCGGAAGAAGAAGTTTATTTTGCCCGCCTGGCGCGCAAGGGTGAGGAGTCCGGTCGCAAGCGCATGATCGAGAGCAACCTTCGCCTTGTGGTGAAGATTGCCCGTCGCTATGTGAACCGTGGTCTGACTCTGCTGGACCTGATCGAGGAAGGCAATCTTGGCCTGATCAGGGCGGTTGAGAAGTTCGACCCGGAGCGTGGCTTCCGCTTCTCCACTTACGCCACATGGTGGATTCGCCAGACCATTGAGCGCGCCATCATGAACCAGACCCGCACCATCCGACTCCCGATTCATGTGGTGAAGGAACTCAACCTCTACCTGCGTGCGGCGCGGGAGCTGACCCAGAAGCTGGATCACGAACCGTCGGCCGAAGAAATTGCGAAGATGGTCGACAAGCCGGTGGCTGACGTGAAGCGCATGCTTGGTCTGAATGAGCGCGTTGCGTCCATGGATACACCCATCGGCACCGGTGGTGAAAAATCGCTTCTGGATACCGTAGCCGATGAGGGAGCTTCAGATCCGGCGGATCTCCTGCAGGACAACAACATGTGTTCCTGCCTGGAGAAGTGGATTGATCAGCTCAGTGACAAACAGCAGGAGGTTCTCTCCCGCCGGTTTGGTCTTCGGGGTTACCCGGTCAGTACGCTGGAGGAAGTGGGGCAGGAAATCGGTCTGACCCGCGAACGTGTAAGGCAGATCCAGGTCGAGGCGCTGCGTCGTCTTCGTGAGATCCTGGAGAAGGAAGGCTTGTCCGGAAACCTGCTTTTCAAGTAAGACCCTCCTGATATTCCCATCAAAAAGCCGGCCAGGACACTCCTGGCCGGCTTTTTTGTGTTTCAGGATCGCTGCAAATGAGAACCAGGTTGCGCCTTGGCCGCCAGCCTCATTGATAGAATGCCGGGACCGGGCGGGGATAAGGGTGTCGAAGTCCGGTGCACGAATGAAACACGTCAATAATAACGATCGAAAAGGAAAGGACTATGAAGAAGGCTCTTACAACCGGCTTTGCCTCTGTGCTTATGACCGCCCTGCTGTCGGCACCGGCCTCTGCGCTCACCGTAGAAGGCGTTGATGTTCCGGACACCTATTCCGCCATGGATACCGAACTGAAGCTCAATGGCGCGGGTACCCGTTCCAAGTGGTTTATGGATCTGTATGTCGGAGGCCTGTACGTCCCCGAGACCATCGATGATGGTGAGGCCGTTATCAACGCAGACGAGCCCCAGGCGATTACGCTGCATATCATTTCCGGCATGATTACCAGCGAACGGATGACCGAGGCCACGCTGGAGGGTTTCGAAGCCTCCACCGACGGCGATATGGCGTCTATCCAGGGGGATGTGGACCAGTTCATGGCGGTGTTCCAGGAAGAGATCACCGAGGGTGACGTTTTTGATCTGGTGTATCTGCCCGGCGAGGGCGTGCGGGTCCTGAAGAATGGCGAACACAAGGACACGGTTGGCGATCTGGCCTTTAAAAAAGCCCTGTTCGGAATCTGGCTGTCTGACAAGCCGGCCCAGAAGGATCTGAAGGAGAAAATGCTGGGTCAGCGATAACCGTGGCTTGGCATCTGAATCAAAAAGCCGGCGAGATGCCGGCTTTTTAATGCCCCGGGTTCAGAGGTAATCCCGTTTCTGCTTGAATTCGCAGAGGTCTTCGATGATACAGGCACCGCATTTCGGTTTGCGGGCAGTGCAGGTATAGCGGCCATGCAGAATCAGCCAGTGGTGGGCGTCCAGCAGAAACTCTTTCGGAACCAGGCGCATCAACCGGTTTTCAACCTCAAGAACATTCTTGCCCGGAGCGATGCCCGTTCGGTTCGACACCCGATAGATATGGGTGTCCACCGCCATCGCCATGTGGCCGAAGGCGGTGTTGAGCACCACATTTGCAGTTTTCCGACCCACGCCTGGTAAGGCCTCAAGATCTTCCCGGCGTTCCGGTACCTGACCGCCGTGTTTTTCGATCAGCATGCGACAAGTCTTGATCACGTTTTCGGCCTTGCTGTTAAACAGGCCGATGGTCTTGATGTATTCCTTGAGACCATCAACGCCCAGCGCGAGGATGGCCTCTGGGGTGTTGGCTACCGGAAAGAGCTTGTCGGTGGCCTTGTTGACCCCCACATCCGTGGCCTGGGCCGATAGAATAACCGCTATCAGCAACTCGAACGGGCTGGAATAGTTCAGCTCGGTGGTCGGATTGGGGTTGGCTTCCCGTAATCGGGTGAAGATCTCGATGCGTTTCTGTTTGTTCATCAGCTCTCAGTGTTCTGCAACCAGGAATCAGGAGACATTACCGGTAACCCGGACCCGCTTGCTCCCTGCTGCCACGGGTGCCGGTTCATTGGCTTTCCGCCGTTCTTCCAGGTGATTGTCGATCCCGTTTTTGAGGGCGATGAGCAGGCCGAGGCCCACAAACGCGCCCGGGGGGAGGATCATGAACAGCATGTCCGGGTAGTTTTCGAAGGGGCGTACCACCCAGTCAGCAGCAACGGGGCCGAGGAGCAGGTGCATGTCGACAAACAGAGTGCCCTGTCCGATCAATTCCCGAAGGCCTCCGAGAACCACCAGAACCGCCAGAAAACCGAGGCCCATCATGGCGCCGTCCAACAGTGCCGGAAGTGGTGGGTTCCTCGAGGCGAAGGCGTCGGCCCGGCCCAGGATGGCACAGTTGGTGACAATCAGCGGAATGAAGATGCCAAGAATCAGGTACAGCTCGTAGGTAAAGGCCTGCATCAGCAACTCTGCGCAGGTCACGAACGAGGCGATGATCATCACGAACGCGGGCAGGCGAACTGACTCGCTCACGAAATTGCGAATCAGCGACACCGCGAGATTGGATCCCATGAGTACCATGAGTGTGGCCAGGCCCAGGCCGATGGCGTTAACAACGGTACTGGTCACGGCCAGAAGAGGACAGAGCCCAAGCACCTGGACGAGGGCAGGGTTATTGTCCCAGAGTCCGTCCCGGACGATTTCGCTGGATGATTTGGTTGCCATGATCAGGAATGCTCCGTATTGGACGATTCGCCGGCAATTGCTTCAGGGTTCAGGATGCTATCTCTTGGTGACGGCTCGTCATTGAGCCGCTCACGGATAGTCTGACGATTTTCCCGGAAGTAGATAAGTGCTTTTTGAACCGCTTTCACCACAGCCCTAGGTGTGATGGTGGCGCCGGTGAACTGATCGAACTCTCCACCATTCTTTTTAACGTTCCACTCCCGGTGGGGCGGCTTGCCCAGGGACCGGCCATCAAAGCTCTTGATCCAGTCGGATTTCCGGGTCTCGATCTGGTCTCCCAGCCCCGGCGTTTCTTTATGATTGGTTACCCGCACGCCAAGGATAGTACCTTGCATGTTGACGCCCACCAGCAGATGTATTTTGCCAGAGTACCCGTCCGGGGCCACCACGGGCATGATCATGCCAATGGGACGATCATTCTGTCTCGCCACCCAGACGGTCAGCGGACCGGGTTGCGCTAGCCGCTCACTGGCGGGTAGCTGCACCGTGTCCCTGAGCAGGTCGTTATTGTGCTGGCTCTCCGGAATGATCTCGTAGAGGGCCTGGGCTTCGGCACGAGCCGCCTGCTCACGAATGCGCTCTTCGGTAGCCACCTGGGTCACGGCGATGGTGCCACCGGTGATAACGGCGAACAAGCCGAGCCCGATGGCACTGCGACGGATGGACTGTGCAACTGCAGCCATGATTATCCCTGACTCCCCGGCACACCCCGACGGGCCTTGTGATGCCCGTATGTCCGCGGGGGTGTGTAATGATCAATGAACGGTACGGCAAAATTCATTAGCAGAACGCTGAACGCCACGGCGTCCGGATAATTGCCCCAGGTACGAATCAGGTAGATCAGGATGCCAATCCCGGCCCCGTAGATCAGTTTTCCCTGGTGGCTGGTAGCGGCCGAAACCGGATCGGTGGCAATAAAGAACGCACCCAGCATGGTTCCGCCTGCCAGCAGATGCAGTGAAAGCGGCGTATAGAGGTCGGCATTATTGCCAAAAGCCAGGCTCATTACGATCAGGCCGCCGAGAAACCCCGCTGGAATGTGCCAGCTGATAATGCGAAGGCCGATGAGCAGCAAGCCTCCGGCCAGGAATGCCGCATTGACCCACTCCCACCCTTTGGCGATGCCCTCTCCAAACGTCGGATGGTTGAGAACCTCGACCGCAGTGTGGGTGGTGATCTTGTGTTTGTATTCATCAAGTGGTGTGGCCATGGTCCAGCCATCGACCGCTGTTTGCTGGCCCGAGGCAATGGTCGCCAGTGTCTCACCAAAGCCGGGCGCTCCGTCCCAGAGCATGGCAGGTTCCGCCCAGTTGGTGGTCATGGCCACCGGAAACGAAACCAGAACCAGGGCGTAGCCCACCATGGCGGGGTTGAACGGATTTGAGCCCAGCCCGCCATACAGTTGCTTGGCCACAACTATGGCTGAAATCACCGCGACGGCTGAGACCCACCAGGGCGCGAACTGAGGCAGTGACAGGCCCAGCAGAAGGCCGGTGACGGCAGCAGTGTTGTCCTTGATAAAGAACGCGACTGGCTTCTTTCTGAGCTTCAGAAGGGCAGCTTCGGAGGCGATTGCAACGGCGATACAGAAGACAACATTGATCAGGTTGCCCCAGCCAAAAAACAACGTCTGTGCCAACAGGCCAGGCAAGGCCGCAATAAGCACCCATAACATCACGCGGGATGTTGGCCGGGCACTGTGTGCGTGGGGCGATGACTGCTGAACGAATGCCATGGGTGTGGTGCCTGATCTCGGTTAGTGGGTTGGCTGGGATTCGGTTGGACCGGCGGCCAGCTGCTGTCTGGCTTCAGCCAGGGCTTCTTCAGCACGTTTTACCCGGTCGTGGTTTTTGGCTACGGCCCGCTCCAGTTTCTCCACGTTGTCCGCTTGCTGGGCTTTGGCGTCATCGAGCATGCCCTGCATGGTTTCCAGTTTCGACTGAGCCTGGCTCAACTGCTTTTCAAGGGCCTCGATATCCGGCTTTTCCTCCGCTTGCGGCTCGCTGGGGGCAGGGGGCCTCGAGGCTTCAGCCTTAGCCTTCTTGCGGGCCAGGGCCTGTTCGACCAGCGCCGACTTGGCGGCCCGCTCATCAACGGCGTCACCCTCCGCAGCCGCTTTTTCCGCTTCAGCCTGCTTCTTGGCCGCCGCTTCGGCAGCTGCCTTCGCACGTTCCTGGCGCCTCAGTTCTTTCTCCTGCTGCTCCCGCTCGAGGCGGGCTTGGCGCGCTTCAAAGCGCTCGCGAGCCCTGTCTGCCTTTAGCTGTTCCGCCTGTTGGGCACGGATCTCGCCCTTGGCGAATCGATAGTACTGAACCAGTGGAATAGAACTCGGGCAAACGTAGGAACAAGCTCCGCATTCAATACAGTCGAACAGGTTCAGGTGCTCCGCCTTTTCAAACTCAGTAGCCTTGGCATGCCAGAACAACTGTTGTGGCAGTAGTTCCATCGGGCAGGCTTCGGCGCACTGGCCACACCGGATGCAGGGCTGTTCAGGTGGCGGTGCCGGCAATTCGGCGGCGGTTGCGGCGATCACACAGTTGGTGGTTTTGATCACCGGTACTGCTTCCGTGGTCAGCGTGTAGCCCATCATGGGCCCGCCAAGCACAAGACGACTAACGGCGTTCTGGTTAACGCCGGCCTGCTCCAGCAGGTGTTCAATCGGCGTGCCAATGAGAGCTTCGAAATTACCTGGTTCCCGGACGGCTTCCCCGGTAATGGTCACCACACGGGAGATCAGCGGTGTTCCTTCGAAAACCGCCTTTGCCACGGCCACTGCGGTTCCGATGTTCTGGCACATCACGCCAATATCGGCTGGAATGCCCCCGCTGGGTACTTCCATGCCGGTCAGAATCTGGATCAGCTGTTTCTCACCGCCTGAGGGATACTTGGTGGGAATAACCGCAATTTCGGTCTGGGTGCCTTCGGTGGCTTTTTGAAGCGCGGCAATGGCCTCCGGCTTGTTGTCCTCGATGCCGATCACGCAACGCTCGGGGCGCAGAATCCAGGCCATGATTTTCAGGCCGGCAACCACTTCGTCGGCCTTTTCCCGCATGGTCATGTCGTCAGCGGTGATGTAGGGCTCGCATTCTGCACCGTTCAGGATGAGCGTGCTTACCTTGCGGTCCCGTGGTGGCCGTAGCTTGATGTTGGTGGGAAAGCCGGCGCCACCCATGCCGGAGATGCCAGCGTCACGGATGATCTGCAGAACCTGGTCCCGCTCCAGGGAACGATAGTCCTTTACGGGATTGCGCTGGCACCACTGGTCTTCACCATCCGATTTCAGGGTGATGCACCGGTCCGTCATACCCGAGGGGTGGGGAACAGGAAGGTCGGCAATGCTCTCAATCACGCCGGATGTTGGCGCGTGTACAGGGACGCCCATGCCCGTTTTCACATCGGCAACTTTTTGGCCCTTCAATACCCGCTCGCCGACCGCAACAATGGCTTCGGCGGGCTCGCCGATGTGCTGCTGGAGGGGCAGAACCAGATAGTCAGGAACGCTGGCGCTGCGAATCGGACGGTCGGTGGAAATGGCTTTGTGTTCCAGAGGGTGAATGCCGCCGGAAAAATCCCAGAGTTGAGTCATCAGGCGCTGGCTCCCTGGCGATCGGTAGCAATGAGGCCGGATTTGGGCGGTGTCCAGGTCCAGGTGCGTATATCCTGTTCAACCGTCACCATGTCGATGCAATCCACCGGGCAGGGATCAACACACAGATCGCAGCCGGTGCATTCGCTTTCAATCACCGTGTGCATGTGCTTTGCGGCTCCAAGAATGGCGTCCACGGGGCAGGCCTGGATGCACTTGGTGCAACCGATGCATTCGTCCTCACGAATCACCGCAACCCGTTTGACCTGTTCAACGCCATGCTCGGCATCCAGTGGCTCTGGCTCTACATCCAGCAGGTCGGCCAGTGCCTTGATAGTGGACTCGCCGCCTGGCGGGCACTTATTGATGGGGCCGCCCTCGGCGATGGATTCGGCATAGGGACGGCATCCGGGATAGCCGCACTGGCCGCACTGGGTCTGGGGCAGAAGGGCATCAATCTGATCGACCAGGGGATTGCCTTCGACCCGGAATCGTTCAGCGGCAAATCCAAGCAAACCGCCGAAAATCACGGCGAGGGCCAGAAGAACCACAACGGCAACAAGAACGCTTGTCCACATAACCCGTTACTCCTAATCCCGTCAGCCGGTCACACGCTGACCAGGCCGCCAAAGCCCAGGAAAGCCAGAGCCATCAGCCCGGCCGTAACAAGGCCGATAGCTGCACCCCGAAACGCAACCGGAACATCGGCCACGGCGATGCGCTCACGCATGGCGGCAAACAGCACCAGAACCATGGAAAAGCCCGCTGCTGCGCCAAAGCCATACAAAACCGATTCAACGAAGTTGTTGTTCTTGTTGATGTTCAGAAGGGCAACGCCGAGCACCGCGCAGTTCGTGGTGATCAGCGGAAGGAAAATACCCAGCACCCGATAGAGCAACGGGCTTGTCTTGCGAACCACCATTTCGGTGAACTGCACCACCACGGCAATCACCAGAATGAACGTGATGGTTCTCAGAAACGCCAGGTCCAGCGGCTCAAGCAGATAGGTGTAGGCAAGGTAACTGCAAACCGACGCCAGGGTCAGCACGAAGGTGGTAGCCAGGGACATACCCATGGCCGTTTCCAGCTTTCCGGACACACCCATGAACGGGCACAGGCCCAGAAACTGAACCAGCACAAAATTGTTCACCAGAATGGTGCTGACCAGAATCAGCAGATATTCCGTCATTTACCTTGCTCCATTGGCCCCTGCCAGCTCTGCCAGGTCGCCCTTACATGACCCGCATGCCGGGGGTGGCGCCGGAATCCGGGGACAGGATGAAGATGTCCTTGCCGCCGGGGCCGGCCGCCAGAACCATGCCCTCGGACATCCCGAACTTCATCTTCCGTGGCTTGAGGTTAGCGACCATCACCGTCAGGCGCCCCTCGAGTTCTTCCGGATTGTAGGCTGACTTGATACCAGCAAACACGTTGCGCTCGCCATGCCCTACGTCAAGGGTGAGGCGAAGAAGCTTGTCGGCGCCGTCCACATGCTCGGCTTTGACAATTTTAACCACCCGAAGATCCACTTTCGCGAAATCGCCAAATTCTATTTCATCTGCGATCGGCTCCAGATTGGCAGCAGGCGCCGGTTTGCCGGTCGCTGCAGGCAATTCCTCCTTGGAGGCGTCCAGCATTTTCTCGATCTGGGCCATGTCCACGCGGTTCATCAGCGGTTTGAACTTGTTGATACCGTGGTTTTCCAGGCGCTCGCCGCGGTTAGTCCAGTCCAGCGGCGCATTCAGGAACGTCTCGGACGCCTTGGCAGTTTCCGGCAGTACCGGCGCCAGATAGGTCATCAGAAGATGGAACATGTTGATGGCGTTGGTACAGATAGCCTGCAGGTTCTCGTCCTGGCCTTCCTGCTTGGCAATCACCCAGGGCTGCTCGTCGTTAACATACTGGTTGGCAATGTCCGCCAGTTCCATGATCCGGCGCATCGCGCGGCCGAATTCGCGGGTCTCGTAGAATTCCTCGATTTCCTTGCCGGCTTCGATGAATTCTTTCAGTTTGGCGTGCTCGGTCACCTGGCCAAGCTGGCCTTCAAAGCGCTTGGTAATGAAACCGGCGCTGCGGCTGGCAATATTCACCACCTTGCCCACCAGATCCGAGTTCACCCGGGCAGCAAAGTCTTCCAGGTTCAGGTCCATGTCATCCACGCTGCCGGTCAGCTTGGCGGCGAAGTAGTAGCGCAGGTATTCCGGGTTCAGATGGTCCAGATAGGTGCGCGCCATGATAAACGTGCCCCGGGACTTGGACATCTTCTTCCCGTTAACGGTGACAAAACCGTGGGCCCACACCGCGGTCGGCGTGCGGAAGCCTGCATCGTGCAGCATCGACGGCCAGAACAGCGCGTGGAAGTTGATGATGTCCTTGCCGATGAAGTGGTAGACCTCAGCGGTGGAATCGGCCTTCCAGAAGTGCTCGAAATCGATGCCTTCCCGGTTGCAGAGGTTCTTGAAGCTCGCCAGGTAACCGATCGGCGCGTCCAGCCAGACATAGAAGTACTTGCCCGGAGCGTCCGGAATCTCGAAACCGAAGTAGGGCGCATCACGGCTGATGTCCCATTCCTGCAGACCTGCGTCCAGCCATTCAGCCAGCTTGTTGGCCACCTGGGGCTGCAGCGTTCCGCTGCGGGTCCACTTGGCGAGGAAATCCTGGAAATCTGGCAGCTTGAAGAAATAGTGCTCGGATTCCTTCTCGATCGGTGTGGCTCCGGAGACCGCCGAGCGCGGATTGATCAGCTCGGCCGGCGTGTAGGTCGCGCCACAGGCCTCACAGTTATCACCGTACTGATCCTCGGTCTTGCACTTGGGGCAGGTGCCCTTGATAAAGCGATCCGCCAGGAACATGTTCTTTTCCGGATCGTAGGACTGGGTAATCTTGCGCGTGGCAATGTGTCCGTTTTCTTGAAGCTGACGGTAGATGTACTCCGAGAACTGACGATTCTCCTCGGAGTGGGTGGTGTAATAGTTGTCGAAGCGGATATGGAACCCGGCGAAATCTTCCTGGTGCTCCTCACGGATCCGGTCGATCAGCTGCTCGGACGTAATGCCTTCCCGCTCCGCGCGGAGCATGATGGCGGTGCCATGGGCATCGTCGGCGCAAACGTAGTAACAGTTCTGGCCACGCATCTTCTGGTAGCGCACCCAGATATCGGTCTGAATGTATTCCAGCAGGTGCCCCAGATGGATAGGGCCGTTGGCGTACGGCAGGGCGCTGGTAACCAGAATATCGCGCTGTTGCTTGCTCGCTTGCGTCATGGTGATGTCCGAACCTTATGTTGACACGGGTTGGAAAAACAAAACGGGGACTGGCGGCTGTCTTGATTGATTGCCCCAGATAAAGACCCCATATGGTCAGAAACGGGCACAGATGATACCTTCCGAGCAGATAATTTTCACCCGAATCACCTGTTTCCGTGCTTAAAATCGAGCATGAGCTTATTCCGGAGAACCCGATGACACAGATTTCAGAGCAGGCCCTGCAAGCAGCGGTTCGCGAGTACCGCGATCCCTACCTCAACAAGGACCTCTACGAACTGGGTGCCGTTAAATCCCTCAATGCCGACGACAACGGGAACGTTACCCTCATGGTCGAGCTGCCATACCCCTCGAAAGGCATCGCAGGAGCCCTGAAACAGCTGGTCGGTAACGCCCTGGAAGACGTCGATGGTGTCGAGAACGTGGACGTCCACGTGGGCCAGAAAATCCACTCCTACAAAGTCCAGAAAGACCTGCCCTCGGTCCCCGGCGTGAAAAACATCATCGCCGTCGCCTCCGGCAAGGGCGGTGTCGGCAAATCCACCACCGCCGTCAACCTGGCTCTGGCTCTCCAGGCCGAAGGTGCACGGGTCGGCATCCTCGACGCCGACATCTACGGCCCCAGCATCGGCATGATGCTCGGCGTGCCTGAAGGTAAACGCCCGGATACCCGCGAAAACAAATACTTCGTCCCAATGGACGCCCACGGACTCCAGGCCAACTCCATGGCCTTCGTCGTCACCGAGAAAACCCCCATGGTCTGGCGCGGCCCCATGGTCAGCGGCGCCGTGATGCAGTTGCTCCAGCAGACCCTCTGGAACGAACTCGACTACCTCATTGTCGACATGCCCCCCGGCACCGGCGACATTCAGCTCACCCTGGCCCAGAAAGTCCCGGTAACCGGCGCCGTCATCGTCACCACACCCCAGGATATTGCACTCCTGGACGGCAAAAAAGGCATTGAAATGTTCCGAAAAGTCGACATCCCGGTGCTGGGCGTGGTCGAAAACATGAGCGTCCACATCTGCAGCAATTGTGGCCACGAAGAGCCATTGTTCGGCCACGGCGGCGGCGAACGCATTGCTGAGGAATACGACACCACACTCCTAGGCCAGCTGCCCCTGCACATGACCATCCGGGAGCAAACCGATGGCGGCACCCCCTCCGTGATCGCCGAACCGGACTCCGAAGTGGCCCGCCGTTATCGCGATATCGCGAGAAGGGTAGGGGCTGAACTGTCCACTAGGGAGCGGAACCTTTCCGGTTCGATCTCAAGTGTTTCTGTGACCGAGCACTGAGGCGTTGTGCAGAACTGCGGCGGTTAACTCACTGGCTTGATCACGGCCGCAGGGGCAGCCTTCCAAAAATGTCGAAGGCCATGGATGGCCTTCGCCAAGCGCACATGGATGTGCTCGTAGCGGTTTTTGGAAGGCTGCCCCTGTGGGCGTAGCCCGCCAATGGTGAAGTCCTGAATAACAGTCGCAGCCCTCTTAAGGCGGAACCTCCGTGGGCTTCGACAGACCCCGAGTGAACAGGTAAACTACGCCCCAATTTTCCCAGTGGATACGAGACTTCGCCAATGAGCATCAAATCCGACAAGTGGATTCGCCGGATGTCCGAACAACACGGCATGATCGAACCGTTCGAAAGCGGACAGGTTCGTGAAACCGAAAAAGGCCGCGTGATCTCCTACGGCACCTCCAGCTACGGCTACGACGTACGCTGCAGCAACGAATTCAAAATCTTCACCAACGTCCACTCCGCCACCGTGGACCCGAAGAACTTCGACGAAAACAGCTTCGTCAACTACACCGGCGACGTCTGCATCATCCCGCCGAACTCCTTTGCACTGGCTCGCACCGTTGAATACTTCCGCATCCCGCGAAGCGTGCTGACCATCTGTCTGGGCAAATCCACCTATGCCCGCTGTGGCATCATCGTCAACGTCACCCCGCTGGAGCCGGAATGGGAAGGCCAGGTTACGCTGGAGTTTTCCAACACCACCAACCTCCCGGCCAAGATCTACGCCAACGAAGGCGTGGCCCAGATGCTGTTCTTCGAATCTGACGAAATCTGTGAAACCAGCTACAAGGATCGCGGCGGCAAGTACCTCGGCCAGACCGGCGTGACCCTGCCCAGGACATGAACGCCAATCAGTTCCTGAAAGCCGTTTCACAACTGCAGGGCTGGCGCGAATGCGCCTTCCTGCTTGCTCTGGCTGAGCGCTCATTCCCGAATTACGCGTTGTTTTCCGACGCCATGGGCCTGAAAACAGGTGCCAAAATGCGCCAGCTTCTGGATCTGGGCTGGGACATGCTTCAGAAAGACGTCTCGGAATCCGCCATTCCCCAGCTACTTGCGAAACTGGAAACCCTGTCGCCAGATGTCGAAGCCTACGATGCCTACGGCGTTTACCCGGCCTTCGACTTCTGTCAGCTACTGGAGCAGGCCCTGCTGAACCGGCTCAACCCGGCCAAGCACCGGGCCACCGATGCCTCGCAGATGGCTACCGGAACCGTGATGAACTTTATTGAGCTGTCGGAGGGCGAGGATCTGGAGGAGGACGA
The DNA here is from genome assembly GCF_009617755.1 of Marinobacter salsuginis. Taxonomy (NCBI): domain Bacteria; kingdom Pseudomonadati; phylum Pseudomonadota; class Gammaproteobacteria; order Pseudomonadales; family Marinobacteraceae; genus Marinobacter; species Marinobacter salsuginis. The sequence continues at coordinate 505,309 of NZ_BGZH01000003.1, read as the reverse complement.
ACTTGTTCGTTTGCTCGATCACCATCCGCTAATGAAGGAAGACAAAACCTTCCAGCGGGACCTGATCCTGGCTCTGAAACGCCAGCGTACGCCGACCGATCAGTTTGTGGCTCGGCTTCGGGAAGACGCCGCCAACGAGGGCGTCAGTAACCTCGGTATCTCGCTCAGCGAATAAACGCAGGGTGAAGAAGCAAGCTACACTTCCGGTAGTACTCCTTATTCTCAGATTAGGTCAGATGGATTTAACCCCATGAAACTCTCTGCTTTTGGTCGCAAGTTCACCGCCGATGCCGGCATCACGTCTCTGATGGATGACCTGGGTAACGCCATGGCATCCGGAGATGACATGATCATGATGGGTGGCGGTAATCCAGGGCACATTCCCGAGATTCAGCAGCGGGTGCAGGAAATTCTGGCCGATATGAGTCGTAGTGAGGGCGACGTTCGCCGTTTGGTCGGCATCTACGATCCGCCCCAGGGTGAAAAACAGTTTATCGCCTCGCTCGCCGAACTGCTTAACCGGGAATACGACTGGGGGTTGAAGCCCGAGAATATTGCCCTGACCAACGGCAGTCAGGCGGCCTTCTTCATGCTCTTCAACATGTTTGGCGGCGATTATGGCGAAGGACAACGCAAGCATATCCTGTTGCCACTGGCGCCCGAGTATATCGGCTACGCCGACGCTGGCATCGAACCGGGACTGTTCCACGCGGTTCAGCCGGACATCTCCTTCACCGATGCCCACGAATTCAAGTATCGGGTGGATTTTGATGCGGTGGAGGTTACCGGAGAAACCGGCGCCATCTGTGTGTCGCGGCCAACCAATCCTACTGGAAACGTTGTCACGGATGAGGAGCTTGCGCGGCTCGAAGAGCTTGCCCGGCAGCACGATGTTCCGCTGATCGTTGACGGAGCCTACGGCACGCCCTTCCCGAGCTTGTTGTTCGTTGATGCAACGCCGACCTGGAACGACCAGATTATCCTCTGTCTGAGCCTTTCGAAGCTGGGTTTGCCGGCGGCGAGGACCGGTATCGTGATTGCGGCCGAGCCCGTGATCAAGGCGCTTTCCGGTATCAACGCCATCATGAATCTGGCGACTGGCAGCTTTGGTGCCATGCTGGCGGAGCCGCTGGTTCGCTCCGGTGAGATCCTGTCCCTGAGCCGGGATGTGGTTTGCCCCTTCTACAAGGCGAAGATGGAGCGGGCGGTGGCGGCTTTCCGGGAGGCCATGGGTGAGGACAGCTGCCGCTGGTACGTCCACAAACCCGAAGGCGCCATGTTCCTGTGGCTCTGGTTCCCGGACCTGCCGATTACCAGCCTGGAACTGTACCAGAGGCTGAAAAGCCGGGGTGTCCTGGTGGTTTCCGGGCATTATTTCTTCCCGGGGTTGCCCGAGGATGGCTGGAGGCACCGGCACGAGTGCCTGCGCGTTACCTATTCACAGGACGACGACCGGGTCGCCGAAGGTCTTCGGATCATTGCTGATGAGGTCAAGGCGGTGTGGCGGGAGGCCGGGCGCAGCGTCTAGCGCTCGAACTCCGCTTCCTTGAGTTTCAGCTCGTAGGTGCTGCCGTCCGGCTCCACCTGTCTGAGCCGGACGAGCAGGTAATTCTGCTCCGGCGAAAACCACATCAGGGTCTGGCGCTTCGAGTCCTCGCGGACCTTCTCTGCCTTGAGCGTGCTTCTCTGTTTGCTGCCCGTGTTTATCTTCTCGCCGTTGATCACCGCGAAGCGATCGGTATCTATGGAGTTGCCGTCCAGCACCCGATAGGTCATATCCCGCTTGCCGTTCTTGATATCCTGATGCAGCTGAAGCTGATAACCCAGCGGGTCCAGAAGCCCTTCCTCAAGTGGTAGTTCAAAGCGCTTGCCCTTGTATTCCCCGCTTGCGACGCCTGCGGACCAGTCAAAGTCGATCGATTGCTTTCGGTCGCTGATCAGAAAACCGGATAGTCGGTACCGGTATCGCATGGGTATGACGTGTCCGTCCTCCCAGCGGAATACGAGCGATTCGTCGATACTCACGATAAAGGAATCGACATCCGTCCGGTAAAGCCAGATGTCGTTGCCCTGGGAGGTAAGTGTGCGCTTTGCAGTACCATTGAGGGAGAGCCCCTTTTCCATGGCTGCGGTGTAGCTGGCCTCGAAAGGGGTCAGGTCGGCTTCAGTCTGTGCGTGCAGATTGGCCGGCCCGGCCAGAATGCCGAGGCAGGCCAGCAAGACCGCCAAGCCTGCTCTGGTGAGTCGTCGTGAAAGCATCTTGTCATTCCCGAACCATTACCGTCATCAATGGCGACAGTGTAGCTGCTTGGAGCGAGTGCGGGGATGACAATTCGTTCAGGGGAGGTATCAGTTGTCCGGCAGGCGCATGGGCGCGTTCAGCGGTTCGCCGTCGAACAGCACATAATCGCTGCCCAGTTGAATCCGGCCTTCGCAGAACCAGCGCACAACGATAGGGTAAAGGATGTGCTCCTTGGTCTGGACCTTCTCCGCGAGGCTTTCGGGTGTGTCATCGGAAGCAATCGACACCTCTGCCTGGGCAATGACCGGGCCGCCATCCAGCTCTTCGGTGACGAAGTGGATAGAGACGCCGTGAACCCTATCACCCGCTTCCAGTGCCCTGCGGTGCGTGTTGAGCCCGGTGTACTTGGGCAGCAATGAGGGGTGAATGTTCAGCATCTTGCCCCGGAAAGCCCGGACAAAGTCGGTGGTCAGAATACGCATGAAGCCTGCCAGAACAATCACGTCCGGATTGTAGCGGAGGATTTCCGCCATCAGGGAGGCATCGAACTCATTCCGGGATTCGAAATTCTTGTGGTTGACCACAAAGGTTTCGATGTTGGCCTGGGCCGCGCGCTCGAGGGCAAATGCTCCGGGCTGGTTGCAGCCAACGGCAACGATCTGCCCCGGGAAATCCCGTTCTCGGCTGGCTTCAATGAGAGCCTGAAGGTTGGTGCCACTGCCGGAGGCGAGCACCAGGATTTTCGGTAACGGAGTCTGATCTGCCTTCATGCCGACAGCAGTCCCGGAGCGTAGCGAATGCTGGCATCGGCCTCTTCACTGTCTGCGCGCTCGATCGTACCCACGTGCCAGGCATGTTCGCCCAGAGCCTTAAGCGTATCCAGGGCGAGTTCCTTCTGGTTGGCCGGCACGCAGACAATCATGCCGATACCGCAGTTGAACGTGCGGTACATTTCTTCACTGGCCACGCCGCCATTGTTCTTGAGCCACTCAAAAACCGGAGGCAGAGACCAGCTTTCGGTGTCTATGGCCGCGATGGTGCCGTTTGGCAGAACCCTGGGAATATTCTCTGGCAGGCCGCCGCCGGTAATGTGGGACAGGGCCCGGACATCCACCTCGCGAATCAGTTGAAGGAGGTTCTTTACGTAGATGCGCGTCGGCGCCATCAGGGCATTCGCCAGGGTAGTGTCGCCCATAGGCTGCTCTAGGTCGGCGTTGCTGACTTCCAGAATCTTCCGGATCAGGGAATAGCCGTTTGAGTGAGGTCCGGAAGAGCCCAGGGCAATCAGAACATCGCCGGCCTGAACCCGGCCGCCATCAATGATTTCGCTGCGTTCGGCAACGCCCACGCAGAAGCCTGCCAGGTCGTAGTCGTCGCCCTCGTACATGCCCGGCATTTCAGCGGTTTCTCCACCTACCAGCGCGCAACCGGCCTGTTCGCAGCCTTCGCCGATCCCGGCGACAACCTGTGCAGCCACATCGACGTTGAGCTTGCCGGTGGCATAATAGTCGAGGAAAAAGAGGGGCTCTGCGCCACCGACCACCAGGTCGTTCACGCACATGGCGACCAGATCAATACCGATGCTGTCGTGCTTGTCCAGCTGCATGGCCAGTCTGAGCTTGGTGCCGACGCCGTCCGTGCCGGAAACCAGAACAGGCTCGTTGTAGCCGGCGGGAATCGAGACCATGGCGCCGAAGCCACCCAGACCACCAAGAACCTCCGGGCGACGGGTTCGCGCTGCGGTGTCCTTGATTCGGCTGACGAGTTCATTGCCTGCATCGATATCGACGCCAGCATCGCGGTAGGTCAGGGAGGGCTTCTGTTCGCTCATGGTGTACTTAACCGTTGGCCAGTGTGTCAGGCGGCGGATTTTAACAGGTGCGGTGTGGCGCTCCAAATGTATATTGCTTTTCCGAAATCCGTGGCTGCTACTCACGCCTTGGGGCATGGTGTATCCTATGCGCCATTCATGCGAATTGCAGGGTGTTTCATGTCAGTATCAGGACAAAAGCCGGCACACAGGTCTGTTTCCGCGACGTGGTTCTTTGCGTTGTTCAGCTTTCTGCTGGTCGGGTTTTCCGCCCCGGTAACCGCGGTGACAGTCTCCGGTCTGTACTCGGCCAAAGTACCGGTGGAAGGATCCTCGCCCGGGCAACTGGCCCAGGGGTATGCCGATGGCCTCAGCCAGGTCTTTATCCGGGTTTCCGGTACCCGTGAGGTGCTGGCTATGGAGGGCGTTGACGCACTGCTGTCCGAGGCCGAGTCTTTGTTACTTTCCTATCAGGTTGCCCGGGATGAGTCCGGCCAGAGTGTTCTAAGCATGTCTTTCGGGGCGGTTGGTGTTAACCGTGCCCTGGCTTCAATCAATGCGCCGGTGTGGGGCGCCAACAGGCCGCTCACGCTGGCCTGGATCGCTGCCGAGGATCGTGGTTCGAGAACACTCGTCACGCGCCCAGAAGCGGGCGCCGCTGCAGAAAGCGCCGACACCTGGCGGGCTGCTTTCGATGAGGCGGCCGGTAAGCGGGGCTTGCCGGTTGCATTACCGCCATCGGATTTTGGCGCTGATCGGGAGTTGCTTTCGGATATCTGGGGGCAGTTTATCGGCCGGGTGAAGTCCGCCTCTGAGGATCTGGATCACGATGTTCTCGCGCTGGTTCGGGTTAGCCGCACCGGCGGCCAATGGCGAGCGGGCTGGGTGTTCGATGGTATGGCCATGAATACCGGTGAAGAGTCGGTTACGGCGCAAACTCCGGAAGCATTGGCGGAGGCCGTGATCAATCGCTGGGCCGAGCTCTACGCCAGCCGATATGCAGTTGCTGCATCAGAAGTGGGGGATTCGCCGCAGGTGGACATTGTTTTGCGCGGCGTGACCTCACTGGAAGACTATGCAAGAGCCAATAAGGTACTGGAGGGGCTGACACCGGTTGTCAGAGTCGGTGCCCACCGGGTACGCGATGAACAGCTTACCCTGCGCGTGGCGTTTTCCGGTGAGCTGGACCAGCTTCGAGAGTATATCGCCCTGGATCCGCGCTTTGTTCCGATGGATTCAGACGTTCCCGCGGAACGCCCAGGTGCCGGGCCGACAACAGAAGGGCGGTTAACGTCGTCGGACGCGAAAACAGAAGCTGCAACCGGGAGCGGGGAAACCCAACCGGAGGGTTCGGATCAACAAACCTCTGTGGCAGAGCCCGAAGAAACCTCCCAGTTTACCTATCAGCCGGTGCCCGTCGATGAGGAGGAGGCTCAGGAGGCGTTCGAATCCCTGTACCAGGTTCTGTATTATCGTTGGCAACCGTCTTCTGTCATCGGGAGCGATGGCGGCGAATAAGGTGTAACCGGAGGGAGTCTTTTGAATTTGCACCGCTGGCGCTGGATTCCCAATGCCCTGACGTTCCTGCGTATCCTCTTGATCGCTCCCTTTGCCGGAGCACTCCTTGCCGGAGATTATCGCCGGGCGTTGCTGATTTTCTTCCTGGCCGCGGGTACCGATGCGGTTGACGGGTTCCTGGCCCGGCATTTCAACTGGCGTTCCAGGCTTGGGGCGATTGCCGATCCCCTGGCGGACAAGGCCCTGCTGATCACGGCCTACCTGATGCTGACACTCACCGCCGTTCTGCCGGTATGGCTGTTTTTGCTGGTGCTGGGTCGCGATCTTCTCATTGTTGTCGGGGCTCTGGCATACCACTACAAGGTTGGCCGATACGATATGGAGCCAAGCATCCCCGGCAAGATCAATACCTTTATCCAGATTCTCGTCGCCCTTGCCATTATCGTGCTTCTGGCGGACCTGCCGATGCAGCCCTGGGTGGTGGATGCCGGCATTCTCCTGGTGGCTGTTTCCGCAGTGTTCAGCGGCGGGCATTACCTGATTGTATGGAGCTTGCGGGCCTGGAGGGCTACCCGTCCATGACCGCGTCCCAGTTGGTGCTTGGGGTCAAGCTACGCGATGATGCCCGTTTCGATAACTTTCACGGTGACAGGAACACCACGGCGGCCCAGCGCCTTGAATCCGTATGTCATCGGCCTGATGATGTTCCGGTGGTTGTTCTGTGTGGTGATGCCGATACCGGCAAGAGTCATCTTTTGCAGGCCGTGTGCCACCTGGGTGAGCAGCAGGGCAGGACGGCGGTCTGTATCAGCATCGCAGAGCTGGAGCCTTTCGGTGCCGATGCCCTGTCGGGGCTTGAGGGCCATGACATTGTATGTCTGGACGATGTCGATCGCATCGCAGGGCAGCAGGTATGGGAAGAGGCCATTTTTCACCTGTATAACCGGATACAGGATCGGGGCGGCCTGTTGTTGGTAAGTCTCTCTGATTTGCCAGCCAGCCTGCCCTTTGGATTGCCGGATCTGGTCTCGAGGTTCAGTCACGGGTTGGTCATCCAGTTGGGCATATACCGGGATGAGGATCGCCTGAAGATTCTACGGGCCCGGGCAGAGCAGCGGGGGCTGGTCATGGCAGATGACGTCGCCAGCTACATCATGCGCCGGGCACCGCGGAGGCTCGGTGATTTGCTGGGGATTCTGGATATACTGGACGAAAACTCACTTCAGGCCCAGAGGCGGCTTACCATCCCCTTTGTGAAAACAGTGATGGATTGGTGAGCTGGACGGCACGCATTGCAGGGCAGAAAACGATAACGGGTTCATCAAGGGAGAGAAAAAATGAGACGGGTGGTATTCAATCAGAAGGGCGGTGTCGGCAAGTCCAGTATCACGTGTAACCTCGCAGCCATCAGCGCCGCTCGTGGAAAGCGAACTCTGGTTGTGGATCTTGACCCCCAGGGAAACTCCACCCATTATCTGCTCGGCAAGCCTGCCAGCGAGCTCAAGGACACCGTCGCCGATCTGCTTGAACAGACGGTTGCATTTACGGTTTTCAATCGCCGCCCGGATGAATTTGTCCACGCCTCACCATTCAAGAACCTGTTTGTGATGCCTTCCAGCCCGGAGCTGGACTTCCTGGAACGCAAGCTGGAAGCGAAGCACAAGATATACAAACTGAGGGAGGCACTGAAAAAGCTCGGTGAATCCTTCGATGCGATCTACATCGACACGGCGCCTGCGTTGAATTTCTACACGCGCTCCGCGCTGATTGCCGCCCAGCGTTGCCTGATACCCTTCGATTGTGACGATTTTTCCCGGCAGGCCCTGTACAACATCCTGAATGAGATTCGTGATCTCCAGGAAGATCACAACGAGGACCTTTTGGTGGAGGGAATTGTTGCCAACCAGTTCCAGCCCCGCGCCAGCTTGCCGAAGCAGTTGGTCAGGGAGCTTACCGAAGAAGGCTTGCCCATGCTGCCGGTAAGGCTCTCAAGCTCCGTGAAAATGAAAGAATCCCATCAAAGCCGGCAACCCCTGATTCACATGGCGCCCAAGCACCCACTGACACGCCAGTATGAGGACCTGTTCCGGGTCCTGCATGGTGAAACCGTGGAGCTTGAGCCGCTCAACGATTGAGGCGAGATTGATATGACTGAATCCGGTAACCCGATCGGGCAGGTTGCAGACTGCCTTCTGAACATTGAGATGGAGTTGCGGCAGCTGGGTCTTTGGGAGTCTGAGCCACCACCGGACGAAGCATTCCAGAGCGTTCAGCCATTCTGTATCGATACGCTGGAGTTCACCCAGTGGCTGCAGTTTGTCTTCGTTGAGCGGATGAAGGTGATCATCGAAAACGATCACCCGTTACCCTCGGCTTCCGGCATCGCACCGATGGCCGAGGAGCACTTCCGGGGACGGCCGGAGTCCGGGAGCCGGCTGGTCAGGGAACTGGAAGCTATCGATCGCCTTCTTAGTGACGGGTGATCAGTTCAGTCTCATAGACAGATCCAGGGCCTTCACATCTTTGGTCAGCGCCCCGATCGAAATGTAGTCCACGCCCGTCTCGGCGACCGGCACCAGGGTGTCGGCGTTGATGCCCCCGGAGGCCTCTAGCTTTGCCTTGCCCCCAGTGGTGGCAACAGCTGTTCGCATGTCCTCAAGCGAGAATTCATCCAGCATGATGATATCTGCGCCAGCCTTCAGCGCCTGCGCCAGCTCGTCGAGGTTCTCGGTTTCCACTTCAACCGGTTTGCCTGGCGCAATCCTGTGGGCGGCCTCAATGGCCTTGGCGATTGAGCCGCAGGCGGCAATGTGATTTTCCTTGATCAGGAAGGCGTCCCAAAGGCCGATGCGATGATTGAAGCAACCGCCACAGGTAACGGCGTATTTCTGGGCCAGACGCAGACCTGGCAAGGTTTTGCGGGTATCCAGCAGGCGAACCTGGGTGTGGGCAACCCGGGCAGCATAAGCGGCGCATGAAGTAGCTACCCCGGACAGGGTCTGGAGCCAGTTCAGGGCTGCTCGCTCGGCGCTCAGCAGGCTTCTGGCAGGGCCCTCCATAGTAAACAGCACCTGGTCCGGTGAAACGGTATCACCATCGGATACCTGCCAGGTGAGTTCCACGGACGGGTCCACTTGTCGGAACACCTCGTTAACCCATTCCCTTCCTGCAATCGTCGCGGTTTCCCGGGTAATCACGCGGCCCTTCGCCCGTTTGTCGGCGGGTATCAGCCTGGCCGTGATGTCACCATCACCAATGTCTTCCCGCAGGCTCTGGGCAACATTCTCAATTCGGGCCTGGCGAAGGAGTTCTGGGGAGATCATAGGGCAAAGTGTCCGGTGCAGAGGGTTGTGAGCGTTTCAGGCTGCCAATTCTAAAGGGCTGCCAGAGAATCGCCAAACTCTTGAGTCCAGACTGCTAAACTGTGATGCACGTCAGGTCTACACAAAAGGTGACAAAATCTGACACAACCTGACGTGGGCAGCTCGTATCATGTGAAGTGGAGAAACCAAAAGGCATTATTGCAAGACAAGGCGGAGCAGCGACATGGTGCACGATAACAAGGTTGTCAGCTTTTCAGGCCAGAAGCCGCCCGCCCGGTTTTCATTGCCTGCGCCCCTCATTCGTCTGCGTGACGCATCGGGTCAGTCCCTGAAGTCCGTTCTTGCCAGTTTTTTCGATCGTGCCGATGATGCCCTGTTCGAACTCGCCGACAGAGCCGGAACGAATCTTGACCAGACCGCCTACTTTGACGCCATGCGCGAGCTCAGGCTTCGTCGCAAGTCCATGGTGGTCTCGATTCTCCAGTACGTCAGCCAGGCGTTCAATGAAATTGGAAAGTTCCAACCCCAGCAGGGCGGCCGGTCTCTGGAGCACGTGGATGAGGACTCTCTCAGCCTGGTTGATCACTCCCAGTTGGAGCAGCAGGTTGCTGTCGACAACCTGATCAACAAGCTCCGGAACCGCTACACCGAACAGATTCGCCTGCTGACAGCGCGTGTCGGGCACCTGTTGCCGGGCATTGAGCTGAAAGACGCGCAGATGCCATTGAGCCCGGAAATCATCTGTGGCGGTGTTGCCGAAGCCTGTGCCGATCTGGATATTGATATCCGGGCCAAGCTGGTGGTTTTGAAGCTGTTCGATCGCCTGCTTGCCGATACTCTTGGTGACTTCTACAAAGAAGCGAACCGCACCCTGATTAATGAAGGGGTTATGCCGGACATGAAGCGTCCCCCTACCGGCAGGGTGCCCGCTCGCTCGGGTCAGCGCCCGACGGGCGAGAGTTCGGCACCGGCAGGCGCGGGCGGGCAGGCAGGTTTTTCTTCAGAGAGCCAGGGTATGTCTCAATCGCAGGCAACATTCTCGGAGCTCAGTGCGCTGCTGCACCGGGGCGATACCGCTCCTGCCAGCGGTACTGCCTCTTACGGTGAAGGTTACATTGATACTGATCGACTGATGGCGCGCCTCACCGAGGCGCAGTCCAACAGCCGTCAATGGGGCGATGATGCCGTTGTTCCGCTGAACGAGCAGCTTCAGCCGATCCTGCGCTCAGGTGATGGCAAAAGTCTGCACGTGGGTCAGGTAGACAGTGATGTGATCAACCTGGTTTCCATGTTGTTCGACTTCATCCTTGAGGATCGTCAGCTGCACCCTGTGATGAAGGCGTTGATTGGTCGCCTGCAGATTCCGGTACTCAAGGTGGCACTGAGCGACAAGAACTTCTTCAATCGCGGCGGTCACCCGGTCCGTAAGCTGCTTAACGAACTGGCGCTGTCAGCCATCGGCTGGACCGAAAAAAAGGCCGGCCAGAGGGACCCGCTGAGGGAAAAAATCGAATCGGTTGTGGACAGGGTGCTGGGCGAGTTCACTACCGACGTCAGTTTGTTCGAAGAGCTGCTCAAAGACTTCAGCCACTTCATGGATCTCGACCGCAGACGTCGTGAGCTCGTGGAGCAACGCCTGCGGGATGCAGAAGAGGGTCGAGCCCGGCAGGAGCGTGCCTCTCAGGCGGCGGACGGATTGTTACAGGAACTGATGGAGCAACGGGACATTCCCGAGCCGGTTGTCGGGCTCCTGAACGAAGCATGGGCCAAATATCTGCAATGGGTGGTTCTCCGTGAAGGTGAGGAAAGCGACCGCTGGCAACACGCCCGGAATCTCACCGAGCAGCTGGTGTGGAGTGTCGACCCTCGCCCGATCAATGACTCTACCCGTGGGGAGCTTCTCCGTGCGATTCCAGCCATTGTGGATGACCTTCGCAAGGCCCTCCAGGAAATTTCCTGGGACCCGTTTGCCACCGATGCGGCCATTCGTGACTTGGAACTGGCCCACGTAGACGTTTTCCAGCGGCTGGTGACCGCGCCGTCCCGTCCCGAACCTTTGGCGGAGCCTGAGGACTTGCCCGAGCCAGAGCCCGAGCGCTCGCTGCAAGCGCCTGTGGCTCCTCCGGCGCCAGACGAGGGGTTCAAGCAGACCCCGGCGCCGACCGAGCCCGAGCAGGCAGCCTCTGGGCTGGCCAACGAGGCGCCAGAGGAAAAAGCGGGGATGGCAGAGACTGCGGATCCGGCTCAAGTATCGCCGCAATGGCTGGAAAAGGCGGAAAGCTTGCGCGTGGGTTCATGGATTGAGCTAACCCGAGACGAAACCAAGGTGCGCTGCAAGCTTGCGGCCTTTATCAAAGCCACTGGCAAGTACATCTTCGTCAACCGCAGTGGTGCCAAGGTGGCCGAGTATTTACGTCTGGAACTCGCCGCCGACATGGAAGCCGGGAAGATCAGCATGCTCGATGATGGCCTCATCTTTGATCGGGCACTGGAGTCGATCATCGACAACCTGCGCAGCAGCCGCAAGGACTGATTCGTAGCAACCGTGGCAAGTTTGTGATTCAATCGGAGAGTGTAATCCTCTGATACATCTGGAATTACTTTGCCCGATACAGACGTTTTTGCCGAACGCCATACTGATTCCGGTACCGATGCAAGATTGCTTCGTGAAACCGGACTGATTCCCTTCGCCCGCTGGTGTCCCTCGCCAAATTTCGGGCCCCGTCCGGACGGGGTACCCATCTCCCTGTTGGTCGTCCACAACATCAGCCTGCCTCCCGGGCAGTTTGGCGGTCCTGAAATAGAGGACTTCTTCTGCAACCGGCTTGATCACTCCGCGCACCCATATTTCCAGACCATCGAGGGCGTTCAGGTATCCGCCCATCTGTTGATTCGTCGGGATGGTGTTCTGGTTCAGTTTGTCAGTCTGCTTGAGCGCGCCTGGCATGCTGGCCGTTCGTGTTTCGAAGGTCAGGACGAGTGCAATGATTTCTCCATCGGCATAGAACTGGAGGGGACTGACGACATTCCTTACACCCCTGAACAGTATCGTAGGTTGGCAGAGGTGGCGGACCTGATTATGGCTGCCTGGCCGGCCATCACTGATGACCGTATCACCGGCCACTGCGACATTGCGCCGGGCAGGAAAACTGATCCGGGGCCGGCCTTCGACTGGCAGTACTTCCGGGCGGGGCTGCACGCAGCCAGAGGTTCGGGGAGGAACGTCTGAATGGTGTTTGTTGTGTTTCTGCTGGCTTACATGGTTCGCAGGCGTCTGGATTCCCTTGATCTGCTCTCCGGTGACGAGGTCTGGCGTCGCTGGTTCAGGCATGGCAGCCGGGTCAGGGCAGGCCGTGAGTCCGGGATAGGTATCGGGCTGGCACTGGTTTTATTACCGGCCTTTCTGCTCGGGCTTGCGCAATATCTCCTGGTCGCCTCCGGCTGGAGAATGGCTGCTTACCCACTGGAATTCCTGGTTCTGGTCGTTCTCATGGGAACGCCTGGCTGGCGACAGATCCTCCGGGCCTACGCAGAGGCATGGCAGCGGGGGGACATGCAGTCAGCCTGGCATCATGTGAAAGATCTTTTGCCGGCTGATGAACGGGGAGCAGCGGTGTCTCCCGAGGCCATGCACCTCTCGCTGTCGAAGGCACTTATGGTGTCGGTGTTCCAGCGCTTCTTTCTGGTGGCTTTCTGGTACGTGGTTGGTGGTATCGGCGTTGCCCTTCTCGCCCGCGGTCTGGTTGCTCTTGCCGATCAGTGGCCCCAGGCTCCGGCAAGGCCGCGCTTTTCCGGGTTGGCGAACCTCGCCGGCTGGATCCCTGCCAGGCTTCTTTCCCTGACCTTCGGAATTGCCGGAGACCTGGCCGGCTGGCTGCGGGAAACCCGCCGCACGCTGACCGGTGTGACCAAAAAAGCCGGGGAGGTGCTCATGATTTCGGCCAACGGGTCGTTAACCGGGTATGCGCTGGATCCAGCCCGCTTTTCCCGGGTTCATCCGGATGAGTGGACAGCGTTCGGAGGACGTAGCCTGAGAGCAGTAAGGGATTTGTTGAACAGAAGCATGCTGGTCTGGATATGCACGCTCGCTCTGCTGGTCATTTCCGGGGTTGTCTGAGCCGGATTTTATAAAACATTACAGTTTAACAAGAAAGAATGCTTAAGTTTTTAAGACTTTAGGCGACAATATAAGAAAAGAACATGAGTTCAGTTGTTTTTTGCCAGCACGAGGGTCCCTGTGAAGCAACTCATTAATCCCGCCATTGCACTGATGAACCGGCTGCCGATGGTTTACAAGTTCAGTCTCATCAGCATTCTGTTCCTGTTACCGATCGGTGGGCTGTCCTGGCTCGCCATTTCCGAGCTGAACCGTTCCGTCCAGACCATGACCCGAGGTGTCGAGGGGCTTGAGCAGCTTCAGCAGGTTGACCGGCTGGTGGACGCCGCGATGGATTATCGCGATTATCGCTCACCCGCGATCATCAAGGACGAGAGCGCTATTATGGCGGTGTCGGAAGAGGCTGCCAGTGAGATCGATAATACGCTGGCGGCCCTGACTGCCGAGGAGCGTTCTTTCGATACATCTGGCTCCTGGGCCGAGCAGGTCAACGACCTTCGGCAGGAGTGGGAGGCTCTGCGGTCTGAAGACAACTATCAGGGTAACTTCGATCCGCAGTTCAAGTATTACCAGGAATTTGTCCAGAAGGCTCAGGCCCTGCTTTCGGCCACCATTGAAATCTCGGGCCTGGGGCAGGGGGCGTCCCGGGAAAATCAGTTGATTCTGGGACTTGTCCGCGACTCACTGCCGGCAGCCCGCACCGTGATTGGCCAGGCAAAATCCTACGGTATCTATGCCCTGGTCGAGGGACAGGTAGGCTATGCGCTGAGCGAAACGCTGAACGAAATCTATGACCAGTTGACCAATCGCAGTTCACTGCTCTCACCAGCGTTGGCCCTGGCCTCTGAGGCATCGCCGGCTTTGGCTGAGCGGGCGGGTAATGCCATCCAGCGGGTTGATGAGAGCCTGATGGTGGTTCGGGATCAACTGGATGTGAACGTGATTACGCCGATGCGCCTGGAAATGCCCTGGACTGAATACAACGACCTGATGTCCGGGCAACTGGCTCACTATAATCAGGTCAAGGCGGCGGCTTTCAACGTGGTCGACGAGAATCTGCAGGCGCGGCTGAACAGTGAGGTCAATCAGCGCCGGCTGATCGTCATCGCCCTGGTTGTTGTTCTTCTGGTGGTGGTCTATCTCTATATCGGCTTCTTCATGTCTGTACGCACCGCCATTAACCGGTTCAGCGAAGCGGCTCGCAGCGTCGCTGCCGGCGATATGACCACCCACATCATGCTGCGCAATCGCGACGAACTGGGTGAGCTGACCACGGAATTCAATAACATGACGGACCGGATTGCCGAGCTTATCCGTTCCGTCAGCCGGACTACGGCGGATGTGGACCAGCAGGCAACCCGGGTCAATGATACTGCGGCGGCCAACAGCGAAGCCGTGGCACGGCAGATGGAAGAAAGCGGCCAGATCAACGAAGCCATGAACCAGATGGTCGAGGCGGTTCACGAAGTTACCGAAAGCGCTCACCGGGTGGCAGACAGCGCCAGCAACGCCGAGCAGGACACCGAGACCGGTCGTGGTGTCGTTGCTGATACCGTAGAAACCATCAACAAGCTGGCAGGCGAGATATCCGGCGCCGTGGAAGTGATTAACCGGGTCAGCAAGGACAGCGACAACATCAGCCAGGTGCTGATAGAGATCAAGGCGATTGCCGAACAGACCAACCTGTTGGCCCTGAATGCTGCGATTGAGGCCGCGAGGGCAGGTGAGCAGGGTCGTGGGTTTGCGGTAGTTGCCGATGAGGTCCGCTCACTCTCTCAGCGTACCCATAAATCCACCGAAGAGATCGAAGGCATGATTTCCCGGCTTCAGAGCGGCGTGAAAGACGCGGTTTCGGCCATGACCAACAGCCGGGACGTTACCGAGACAACGGTGCAGAAGTCTGGTGAAGTGACGGAAGCTCTGGACAGGATCGCCAAAGGCATCTCGGTGATCGTGGATATGAGCCACCAGATTGCACAGGCGGCAGAAGAGCAGTCTGCCGTTGCGAAAAACGTGAATGCCAGTGTCGAGCAGATTGGCGAACTGGGCCATAAAACGGCCGCCAATGCCGAGGAGACACTGGGATCCTCGAGGGAAATGTCGCAACTGACGGCCTCACTTCAGCGTCTGGTGGAGGCCTTTAAAGTCTGACTGGCGCCAGAACTGGAGCGAGACAACTAAAAATCCGGCCCTAGAGGCCGGATTTTTTTTGTTCCCAGAGAATTTCCTCACCGCCCTCGCGCCGGGCTAATACGCGGGCAATGACGAATAACAGATCGGAGAGACGATTCAGGTAGTGCCGGGAAGCGGTGTTGATCGAATCCTCGTGGCCGAGGGCGACGACAACCCGCTCTGCACGGCGACAGACCGCACGGGCAAGGTGGCATTGGGCTGCAGCGGGGCTACCGCCTGGCAATACAAAGTTCTTCAGTGGTGGCAGACCCTCGTTGTGCTGGTCCAACGTGCCCTCCAACCACTCAATGTGTTCGTCGCCGATCACACGGCTGCCGGGAATGGCAAATTCGCCGCCAAGGTCGAACAGATGGTGCTGGATACGGCGCAGGCTTTCCACCAGTTCGTCGTCGCTGTCCAGTGTCTCGATCAAAAGCCCGATGTGGCAGTTGAGTTCATCAGCGGTACCCATGGCCTCGACCCGCTGGGCGTTCTTGGCAATACGATTTCCATCGGCCAGGCCCGTAGAGCCGTCATCGCCGGTGCGGGTGTAAATCTTGGAAAGGCGGTTGCCCATCAGTCTGCTCCTGTTAACGTCACGACAGTTGTTGTACCCGCTCGGTCAGCATTTGGTTCACCGGAGTTTCGATGCCGAGCTCTTTCCCCAGTTTCGCCACGTATCCGTTTATAAAGTCTATCTCGGTTTGGCGTCCCCGTTGAACATCGGCACGCATGGATGACGTGTTGCCGGCGGTATTGCGGGCTACCTGCTCGATGCGTTCCCGTAGCGCGTCCGGTGTCTGTCGAATCCTGACGGCGGCATCCATCAGCTGTGAAAGCTCCAGACAGAGCTGGTCGATGGTGCTCTGGTACAGGGGGGCATCCAGGATCTTGCCATTGGGGCAGTCCAGGATGGCGGTGTAGGGGTTGATGCCGGCGTTAATAATGAGTTTTTGCCAGAGTCGTTGGACGATGTCCGTCTCCGGATGAATTTTCATGCCGGAGGTTGCCAGCATGGTAACGGCTTTTCTGACCGTTACTTTGGCGGGGCTTGTCATCGGGCCTACCCAGGTGTCACCGGTACCGGCGTGAACGAGAAGCCCTGATTCTGGTCGGTTCGCGCCTTCGGTGGTGCTTGCGGCCAGGATTGGTCGCTCCGGCCACCGCTTGGCAACGGCTTGCTGGCTGCCAAGACCGTTCTGGAAAAGCAGGATGGGGGTATCAATTGCGAACTGGTTGATGACGCCGGCAACGGCGTCCAGGGTATCGCCGGCCTTGGTTGTAACCAGAATAAGTTCTGGCTCGTCGCCAGGCTGTAGAAAGGGAATCCGTACTTGTGATTCCGGCCCTTCAAAAGGCCGGAACCGGTAATCGACACTGGCGCCGGTCGGCTCACCGGGCCTGGCAATGAAGGCAACGCCCCCCGCAGGTAGCATTGCGCCCCAGAGCCTGCCCAGCGAGCCTGCGCCGAGAATGCCGATCATGCCGGTTACATGGCCTCGATGTCAGCCCTTTGCTGGCTCAGGCGGGCCTGGCTGCTCTGGGCGTCCCGGAGTTTCTCCTGCTCTTTCTCAACCACTTCGGCTGGCGCCTTGGCAGTAAACTTCTCGTTCCCCAATTTGCCCTCCAGGCGGCCAATCTCTTTCTGCAGGCGCTCCAGCTCCTTGTCCAGGCGCTTGAGCTCGGCATCCTTGTCGATCAGGCCGGCCATGGGAACCAGAACTTCCATATCGCCTACCAGTTGGGTAGCAGACATCGGAGCTTTGTCACCTTCGAACCAGTCCAGGCTCTCCAGCTTGGCAAGGGAGCCAAGGAACTGGCGGTTGTCGTTCATGCGACGCTGGTCTTCGGCGTCTTTGCCGCGCAGCAGTACCGGAATCTTTTTCGCCGGGGAGATGTTCATTTCGCCCCGGATGTTCCGCACGGCCACGATTACGCCTTTCAGCCATTCAATATCGGCAGTGACCGCTGCATCCTGCTTGGTGGCATCCGGCTGCGGGTAGGCCTGCAGCATGATGCTGTCGCCGGTTTTACCAGCCAGGGGTGCAATACGCTGCCAGATTTCCTCGGTGATGAACGGCATCATCGGGTGGGCCAGGCGCAGGACGGCTTCCAGCACGCGCACCAGGGTACGACGGGTGCCACGTTTGGCTTCGGCACTGGCGGTTTCATCGTTGAGTACCGGCTTGGACAGCTCTAGATACCAGTCGCAGTACTCGTTCCAGATGAACTCGTAAAGTGCGTAGGCGGCCAGATCGAAACGGTACTGGTCCAGGTGGCGGATCACATCCTGCTCGCAGCTCTGCAGCTCGCTGATGATCCAGCGGTCGGCCAGGGACAGTTCAACCGGTTCGTCATTGACCCCGCAATCTTCGCCCTCGGTGTTCATCAGCACGTAGCGGGCCGCGTTCCAGAGCTTGTTGCAGAAGTTGCGGTAGCCTTCCAGGCGTTTCATGTCCCAGTTGATGTCGCGGCCGGTGGTGGCCATGGCGGCCAGGGTGAAACGCAGGGCGTCGGTGCCGTGGGCGGCGATGCCCTCGGGGAATTCCTTCTTGGTGCGCTTACCGATCTTCTCGGCCAGCTTAGGCTGCATCAGGTTGCCGGTCCGCTTCTCCAGCAGGTCGTCCAGGCTGATGCCATCAATCATGTCCAGCGGGTCGATCACGTTGCCCTTGGACTTGGACATCTTGTCGCCGTGCTCGTCGCGGATCAGGCCGGTGACGTACACGGTGTGGAAGGGCACCTGGGGCGTACCGTCTTCGTTCTTCATGAAGTGCATGGTCATCATGATCATCCGGGCAACCCAGAAGAAGATGATGTCGAAGCCGGTTACCAGCACATCGGTCGGATGGAAGGTCTTCAGGCGCTCGGTGATTTCCGGCCAGCCCAGGGTGCCAAAGGTCCACAGGGCAGAGCTGAACCAGGTATCCAGAACGTCTTCATCCTGCTCCAGGGTGACGTCGGCATCCAGGTTGTGCTTCTGGCGAACTTCATCTTCGCTGCGGCCAACATAGATGTTCCCCTCGGCGTCGTACCAGGCCGGAATACGATGGCCCCACCAGAGCTGGCGGGAGATGCACCAGTCCTGGATGTCGCGCATCCAGGCAAAGTACATGTTCTCGTACTGCTTGGGTACGAATTGGATACGACCGTCTTCCACCGCTTCAATGGCCGGTTTGGCCAAGGTCTTGGCGTCGGCAAACCACTGGTCGGTCAGCATGGGCTCGATAATGAGGCCAGAGCGATCACCCCGGGGCACGCTGAGTACGTGGTCCTCGATGTTCTCGACCAGCCCCTCGGCTTCCATGTCGGCAACAATCTGCTTGCGGGCTGCTTCCCGGGTTAGTCCGGCGTAGGCGCTTGGCATGGTGCCGTCGAGTTCGGTGTTTTCGCTGCCATCGGCATTGAACACTTCGGCCACGTCCCGGATGTTGGCGTCCTGGGTCATGACGTTGATCATCGGCAGGTTGTTGCGCTTGCCAACGGCATAGTCGTTGAAGTCGTGGGCCGGAGTGATCTTCACGCAGCCGGAGCCTTTCTCCGGATCGGCGTGATGATCGGCCACAATGGGAATACGGCGGTTCACCAGGGGCAGCATCACGTGCTTGCCAATCAGGTGCTGGTAGCGTTCGTCGTCCGGGTGTACGGCCACGGCGGTGTCGCCGAGCATGGTTTCCGGACGAGTGGTGGCTACCACCAGGTAATCTTTGCCGTCTTTGGTCTGCACGCCGTCAGCCAGCGGGTAGCGCAGATGCCAGAAAAAGCCTTTCTCTTCCTTGTTTTCCACTTCCAGATCAGAAATGGCGGTGTGCAGTTTCGGGTCCCAGTTCACCAGGCGTTTGCCGCGGTAGACCAGGCCTTCGTCGTACAGCCGAATAAACACTTCCTGCACGGCCTTGTAGAAGCCGTCGTCCATGGTGAAGCGTTCGTTGTCCCAGTCCACGGAATTGCCGAGGCGGCGGATCTGGCGGGTGATGGTGCCGCCCGAGTGCTCTTTCCAGTCCCAGATGCGCTTGATGAACTCTTCCCGGCCCAGGTCATGGCGGGTTTTGTCTTCTTCAGCGGCCAGTTTGCGCTCAACCACCATCTGGGTGGCGATGCCGGCGTGGTCGGTGCCGACGGTCCACAGTGCGTTGCGGCCCTGCATGCGCTTGAAGCGGGTGAGGGTGTCCATGATGGTGTGCTGGAACGCATGGCCCATGTGCAGGCTGCCGGTGACGTTGGGCGGCGGGATGGCGATGCTGTAGGACTGGCCTTCACCTGTGGGGCGGAAGTACCCTTTGGCTTCCCAGTTTTCGTACCACTGGCGCTCGATGTTTTCTGGCTGGTAGGTTTTTTCCATGGGGTTCTGCAGTGACCGTTGGTTGATTCACAAGGGAAAATTGAGACGCACGATTATACATGCTCGCCGGTGATGCGGCGAACCTAACGCTTCCTCTGATCATGCACCCGGGGTTCAATTCCCAGTGCCCGCAACTGCTTGAAATGCGAGCGGGCCTGATTCAGCACATTCGGATCGTTATGGGCGACCAGAGCCAGCCGTTTGAACCGGTCTGCATCCGCCGGCAAGGTGGCCGAAAGAATGATCACGGTATCCCAGTCTTCGGCGACCGGCGGGCATAGCAGGATGCCGACAGGGTCGGTGCAGGTGGTAGCTGAATCGGGAACAACGCTGTGTGGAATGAAGGCGTCGGGGCTGAAGTTCCAGAGCAGGTCGTCCAGTTCTTCTGCGTGTTGCATGGTATCGCAGACGACGCACACGCGGTCTCCCTGCTGCCAGGCTTTGTCCACGAGCTTTGCGGCGTGGAGGTTGCGGGCTGCGGGGGTGTTCTGGGCGAGGATGTGGAACCAGTAGCGTTGGTTCCGGTCCTCCTGGCCGGAAGAGCCGGCAGCGGGGCTGCCGGTTTCCGGAGAGGGCGCCGGGTTGTTATCCGGCATGGGACATCAGGTAGTTAACCAGCAGGGGCACCGGGCGGCCGGAGGAGCCTTTGGCCTTACCGGAGTGCCAGGCAGTACCGGCGATGTCGAGGTGCGCCCAGCGGTAGTCTTTGGCGAACCTGGACAGGAAGCACGCTGCCGTAATGGTGCCGGCCGGGCGGCCGCCGATGTTGGCCATGTCGGCGAAGTTGCTGTCGAGCTGGCTCTGGTATTCGTCCCAGAGCGGCAGGCGCCAGGCACGGTCACCAGCCCGTTCGCCGGCGGCCAGCAGTTCGTTGGCCAGTTCATCGTTGTTGGCCAGTAGGCCGGTGGCGTGATTGCCAAGGGCAATGATGCAGGCACCGGTCAGGGTTGCGAGATCGATCACGGCGGCCGGGTCGAATTTCTTCACGTAGGTGAGGGCGTCACACAGTACCAGGCGGCCTTCGGCGTCGGTGTTGAGGATTTCAACGGTCATACCCGACAGGGTGGTTACAATATCGCCCGGGCGGGACGCGCCGCCGTCCGGCATGTTCTCCGCCGCGGCAATGACAGCCACTACGTTAATCTTGGGCTGGGTTTCGGCCAGAACCTTCATGGCGCCGAAGACGCTGGCGGAGCCGCCCATGTCGTACTTCATCTCATCCATGCCCTCGCCGGGCTTGAGGCTGATCCCGCCGGTGTCGAAGGTGATACCTTTGCCAACCAGGACATGGGGCTTGTCTTTGGCCTTGCCGCCACGGTATTCCATCACAATCAGGCGTGGGGGTTGGGTGCTGCCTTTGCCCACGGCGAGGATGGTGTTCATACCCATTTTTTCCATCTGCTTCTCATCAAGCACTTCGGTCTTGATGGAGTCGTAGTCCTTGGCCAGTTTCTTGGCCTGCTGGGCCAGCCATTCCGGATGGCAGATGTTGGGCGGGGTGTTGCCGAGATCCCGGGTGAAGTTCATGCCGCGCCCGGTGGCGAGGCCGAGGTTGAAGGCATCCTTGAGGGCTTTGCCGGCATTCGAGGCATGGACAACGACTTTGTTTAGCTTGCGGTCGGCGGGCTTTTCGCTCTTGAAGTCGCTGAAGGTGTAGAGCTGGTCTTCCAGCGTCCTGCCAATCAGGCTCAGCCGGGCGGCCTCGGAGCTCACGGCTTCTTCGCCGGTTAGCGGGGTATCTGCCAGCGCTATCGCGACACTTTTGGACGGACCGTCCTTGAGCGCGGTCATCATTGCGATCAACGCTTTACGGTAGTTGGCGGGGCTGCGATCTGCATCCTTGCCAGTGCCAACCACGAGCAGACGGCTCCAGGGCTGATCCGTCAGCGGAATTGTCACTGTGGTGGCATTTTTGCCGGTGAGGTCACCGGCCTTCTGGAGTGTCTTGATCAGCCCGCCCAGAGCCTCATCGGCCTGATTGGTCGAATCGGGCCAGGTGCCTTTCTCAGGCAAGCCAATAACAAGGCAGTCTGCTTTGGTGCTGGCGATGGCTTTACTGCTCAGGCTGAAATTCATGGCAACTCCTGTTGATTGTTCACGAGGGTCCCGCCGCCGGCGGGAATCGTTCTTGATTGTGATCTAGTCTAGCATTGGGGCTTGCCGGGAAATTATCAAGCGATTGGCGCGGCTTCCGCGCCTGTTCGTGCCTTCACGCCGGTGTAATACCGCTACTCTGTCATTCGGCACCAAGGTTACATAGAATACGCGCAGTTCCCAGCGACCTCCACGTTTCAACGGATACGGCCAGAGAGACCGATTTGAGTATCATTTTCCGTTACCTCATACGCCAGATCATGATCAGCATGCTTGCCGTTTCCGGCATTCTGCTGCTGGTGTTCATGAGTGGCCGTTTCCTTAAATATCTGGACAGTGCTGCGCAAGGCAGTATTTCCGCCGGTGTTCTGTTCGAGATCATGGCGTACCGTTTTCCGGGATTTCTCGAACTGATCCTGCCGCTGGGTCTGTTTATTGGCATTCTGCTCGCCTACGGCCGCATGTACCTCGAAAGCGAGATGACCGTGTTGTTTGCCTGCGGTGTCAGCGACAAGGCCCTGTTGGGTAAAACCCTCCTGGGCAGTCTGCCGGTGATGATCATCGTTGGCGCCATGAGTCTGTACGTCTCTCCCTGGGGAATGAACCAGGTTGAGAAAATCTTCAATGAACAGCGCAAGGCCACAGAATTCGAGATGCTGGCGCCCGGGCGTTTCCAGGATTTCTCTTCGGGCGGGCGAGTTACCTACACCGAAGGCCTGAGTGAGGATAAACGCCGGCTTCAGGGGGTCTTTATCGCCGAATACGCCGAAAACGGTCAGGGGCTGACGATTATCACCGCCGACTCCGGTTCCCAGCTGGTGGACCCGGAAACCGGGAGCCGCTTCTTGATCCTGGAAGAGGGTGGCCGCTTCGAGGGTGCCGCTGGGGAGCTGGACTACATCACCATCGATTTTGAAGCCTATGGCCTGAAGATCGAGAGTGGCAAGGCTGGCACCCGGGAGCTGGAGGAAGGGGCCAGTACCTGGAGCCTGATGCAGTCAGACCGGCTGGAGGATCGGGCTTTGTTGCACTGGCGCTTTTCACTGCCCCTGATTGTCCCGGTCGTGACTTTGCTGGCGGTTCGCCTGAGCCGGGTGAACCCTCGCCAGGGTAGGTTCTTCCATCTGCTTCCGGCGATGCTGGTGTACATCACCTACCTCGGCCTGCTGATTGTTGCCCGGGACTGGCTTGCCGAGGGCAAGGTTCCCGAGTGGGTCGGCATGCTCTGGGTCCATGCCCTGTTTATCGGTTTTGGCCTTTGGCTGCAATTTGGTCCTGACTGGCTGCATCGCCGGCGATTGATGCGGGAGGGGACTGCCCATGCGCAGGATTGACGGCTATGTGATGCGCACCGTTGGCGGCGCCATGTTCCTGGTGATGGTAGTGGTACTGTCGCTTGATCTGATCTTCGCCTTTATCGCCGAGCTTGAGGATACCCGCAATGATTACCAGACGCTTGAGGCGCTCTGGTATGTCTTCCTGACCCTGCCACGTCGGATCTACGATTACCTGCCGCTGGGCGCGTTCATGGGGTGTCTGGTGGGGCTGGGTTCCATGGCCAGCTCGTCGGAGCTGACGGTTATCCGGGCGGCCGGGGTCTCGCTCAAACGTATTGTCTGGTCGGCCATGAAGCCGGCTCTGGTTGTGGTCATTCTGGGCGTATTGATTGGTGAGTACGTGGCCCCGCCGGCAGAGCGGGTGGCGCAGAGCGACAAGGCCGTGGCACTGGGTGCAGGCACCAACGTCGCTTCGGCATCCGGGGTCTGGCACAAGGAAGGGAACGTCTACATTCACTTGAATGCGGTGCAGCCCAATGGCGTGCTTCACGGCGTTTCCCGATTCCAGTTCAATGAAGACAGGCAGTTGCTGGCGGCGAGCTTTGCGGAGCGGGCCATCTATCAGGGTGATTATTGGCTGCTGGAGAAGGTGCGCACCACCGAGTTCGAGGAAGACAGAACCACGCGCTCTGAAAAGCAGGCCCTGAGATGGGATACGGGGCTTTCACCGAGCGTTCTGAGTGTCCTGATTGTAAAACCGGAAAACCTCTCCATGACGGGCTTGTTCACCTACGCCCGCTATCTGGGGGAACAGGACCTCAATGCCTCGCGTTATTGGCTGGCATTCTGGAAGAAGGCCCTGATGCCCCTGGGTACTGCTGTGATGGTGCTGGTCGCCATTTCCTTTATTTTCGGGCCCCTGCGCTCGGTTACCATGGGTTTTCGCGTGTTCACGGGCCTCTTGGTGGGGCTGCTATTCAAGTACATGCAGGATCTGCTGGGGCCCATGAGTCTTGTTTACGGTTTTAACCCGATGCTGGCGGTGCTGGTGCCAATTGCGGTCAATGCCGTGGTAGGCGCGATCCTGATGCGCCGGGCCGGCTAGCAGACCCTGTCCCCGTCATTACTTTGCCGCGCGCTTTTTAGTTGTGGTCTCTTTGGGAACCGAGACAACGACGCTGTCCGACAGCCGATCAGTGATAGAAAGACCGTTGATTGGATAGAACAAAGCGATAATCGCCGGTATGCCCAGAAACAGAGTGGCGGCTCCGAGGTAGTAGCTGCCCAGCAGCGTCAGGAAGATCACCGCCGCCGCCGTTACATACCGCCTGAGCGCCTTGCTCCAGCTCACCGACGTGCCATCAATGTTTTCAATGCGGATACGCCACACCTGCATTCCCAGGGTCTGGCCGATGCGGGTCCAGAAATAGCCGAAGAACAGGTAGAGGACCAGAAACAGGGTAAACGTCAGCCCCGGGTCGCCCGAAAGCTGGCCTGACTCGGCCATCTGTTCGTACCGGTCCCAGCCAGTAATCCAGCCGGCCACCATGGTGTATCCCCAGGTCGCGACAAGCAGCACGGCGATGCTGATCAAACCGTCGTAAATAATGGCAAGAGAGCGTTTCAGGGCGGTGGCTGGTGGGAATAGTTCCTCGGCGTCATGGAAGCGTCGGGGCATGGAATCTCCTGTGATGTTTCACGTTTTTCCTGTTCTCGGCGTGTGCTAGAGTAGCGGATTTGCACAAGCATGTAAGTATTCGTATTCAATCGCGGACCGGGCGGCACTCCCGCCGGGTTTCTGGAAAGGTATCAAAGGGCTATGAAAACCGCAGAGTTGCGACAGGCGTTCCTCGATTATTTCAAGCAGCAAGGCCACACCATTGTTCCAAGTAGTTCGCTGGTACCTGCGGACGACCCCACATTGCTGTTTACGAATGCGGGAATGAACCAGTTCAAGGACCTGTTCCTGGGCCGTGAAGAGCGTGACTACACCCGGGCAACCTCCTCCCAGAAATGCGTCCGCGCGGGTGGCAAGCACAACGACCTGGAGAACGTGGGCTACACCGCCCGTCACCACACCTTCTTCGAAATGCTGGGCAACTTCAGCTTCGGTGACTACTTCAAGCGCGAAGCGATCAACTACGCCTGGACATTTCTGACCGGCGAGAACTGGCTGAACCTGCCCCAGGAGAAACTCTGGGTGACCGTATACGCCGAAGATGACGAAGCCTTCGATATCTGGAACAAGGAAATCGGAGTTCCGGCTGACCGCATCGTCCGGATCGGCGATAACAAGGGTGGCCGTTACGCCTCTGACAACTTCTGGCAAATGGGCGATACCGGTCCCTGTGGCCCCTGTACCGAAATCTTCTACGATCACGGCCCGGATGTGGCTGGTGGACCTCCCGGCTCGCCGGAAGAGGATGGTGATCGCTACATCGAAATCTGGAACGTGGTGTTCATGCAGTACAACCGTACTGCCGATGGCGAGATGCTGAAGCTGCCCAAGCCCTCCGTAGACACTGGCATGGGCCTGGAGCGAATCACAGCGGTTCTGCAGGGCGTGCATAGCAACTATGAGATCGATTTGTTCCAGGATCTGTTGGCGGCCGCCTCCCAGGTTCTGGGCGGTGCCGCGACCACGGAAGCGTCACTGCGTGTTGTCGCCGATCACATCCGCTCCTGCGCCTTCCTGATTGCCGACGGCGTGATGCCGTCCAACGAGGGCCGCGGTTTCGTGCTGCGCCGGATCATTCGCCGCGCGGCACGCCATGGCAACAAGCTGGGTGCAACCGGGCCATTCTTCTACAAACTCACCGGTGCCCTGTGTGAATTGATGGGCGACGCCTTCCCGCAGCTGGTTAGCAGCCGCAAGCAGATTGAAAAAGTGTTGCTGCAGGAAGAAGAGCAGTTTGCCAAGACCCTGGACAAGGGCTTGCGCCTGCTTGAGCAGGACATTGCTGAGCTTAACGGCAGCGAGATTCCGGGCGAGACCATCTTCACCCTTTACGACACCTACGGTTTCCCGGTTGACCTGACCAACGATATCGCCCGTGAGCGGGGCCTGACGCTGGACTATGAAGGCTATGAGAAAGCCATGGAAGGTCAGCGCGAACGCGCCCGGGCAGCCAGCAAGTTCGGTATCGACTACAACGCCGCCGGTTTGCAGCTCGAGGGCAAGACTGAATTTACCGGTTATGAGCATATCGATGGCCACGAGAAAATCCGTGCAGTCATCGTTAACGGCGAGGAAAAGACCGCAGAAGCCGGCGATGAGGCCGTTGTGGTGCTTGAGCGCACGCCGTTCTACGCCGAGTCCGGTGGCCAGGTGGGCGATACTGGCCTGCTGACCTGGAGCGGTGGCCGGTTCAAGGTAACGGATACGCGCAAGGAAGGGGATAACCACCTGCACCTTGGTACGCTGATTGAGGGCGAGTTGTTCCCGGGGCTGGAAGTCGACGCCCGGATCGATCACGCCCGTCGTGAGCGCACCAAGCGCAACCACTCTGCTACCCACCTGCTACATGCGGCCCTGCGCAAGGTGCTGGGTGAGCATGTAACCCAGAAGGGTTCATTGGTGGATCCGGATAAACTGCGTTTCGACTTCTCCCATTTCGAGGCCGTGACGCTGGAACAGCTCCGTGAGATTGAGCGTCAGGTGAACGAGCAGATTCTGGAAAACAGCCCGGTGCAAACCGAAATCACCGACATGGAAAAGGCCCAGGAGAAGGGCGCCATGGCGCTGTTCGGTGAAAAATACGGGGATGTGGTTCGGGTACTCAGCATGGGTACCGACAACTACTCCGTTGAACTGTGCGGTGGTACGCACGTTTCTCGCACTGGTGACATTGGTCTTTTCCGTATTACCTCTGAAAGCGGCATTTCATCCGGTGTGCGCCGTATCGAAGCGGTTACCGGCATGGGCGCGCTGGACTGGATCGACGGTACCGAGCGCACCCTGCGCGAAGCGGCTCGCCTGGTGAAAGGTTCCCGCGATTCGGTTATTGAGAAGGTTCAGCAGACCGTGGATCGCAATCGTCAGCTTGAGAAGGAAGTGGATGCGCTGAAAGCCAAGCTGGCTTCTTCTGCAGGCACCGACCTGGCCAGCACGGCAGTGGACGTCGCTGGGCTCAAGGTCGTGGCCTCCGAACTGGAAGGCGCAGACCGCAAAGCCCTGATGGAAACGGCGGACCAGCTCAAGAACAAGCTGGGCGAAGGTGTTGTGGTGCTTGCCAGCGTGGAAGATGGCAAGGTCACCCTGGTCGCAGGTGTTACCAAGTCTGCGACGAACCGGATCAAGGCAGGGGATCTGATGAAGCACCTGGCGGCCCAGGTCGACGGCAAAGGCGGGGGACGTCCCGATATGGCTCAGGGTGGGGGTAATGATCCATCCAAGCTTGAGGATGCCCTGGCAGGTGTCGCCGGTTGGGTCGAAAAAAATATCGCTTAAGCAACTGTTTTTGTGGGCGGGCTGGGGTTTATAATCCCGCCCGTTTGTTTTAATTGGCGGAGCGTTACTCCGCTGTGAGTCCCCGTTTCGGATATTGGGAAAATAATGGCTCTGTTGGTTCAGAAATTTGGTGGCACATCGGTTGGAACAACCGAACGTATTCAAGCGGTAGCCGACAAGGTGTGCCGTTTCCGCAAGGAAGGTCATGATGTCGTTGTCGTGGTTTCCGCCATGAGTGGCGAAACCAACCGGTTGATCGCCCTGGCGAACGACATCATGGAGGAGCCGACGCCCCGTGAAATGGATGTGTTGGTCTCCACCGGTGAGCAGGTAACGATTGCGCTCCTGTCCATGGCGTTGCAGAAACGCGGCTGTGAAGCGCGCTCCTACACCGGCTCACAGGTACGCATCCTGACTGATAGCAGTCACACCAAGGCTCGGATCAAACAGATCGACGAACAACGCATGCGCGAAGATCTGGATGCCGGCCGAGTGGTGGTGGTCGCCGGGTTCCAGGGCATCGACGAGAGCGGAAATATCACCACTCTGGGCCGCGGCGGGTCTGATACTACAGCGGTAGCGCTGGCGGCGGCGCTCAGGGCAGACGAATGCCAGATCTATACCGACGTTGACGGTGTCTACACGACCGATCCGAGGGTTGTCGATACCGCGCGCAGGCTTGAGCGGATCACGTTCGAGGAAATGCTCGAGATGGCCAGCCTGGGCTCGAAAGTGCTCCAGATCCGTTCAGTAGAATTTGCAGGTAAATACAACGTTCCATTAAGGGTACTTTCCAGCTTCCAGGAAGGCGAAGGCACCCTGATTACTCTTGAGGATGAAAACGCCATGGAACAACCGGTTGTTTCCGGCATCGCTTTTAACCGTGATGAAGCCAAACTGACCATTGCCGGCGTACCGGATACCCCGGGCAGCGCGCTGCGCATTCTGAAGCCGGTGAGCGACGCCAATATCGAAGTGGATATGATCGTGCAGAACGTGGGTGAGGATAACCGCACAGCCTTCACGTTCACCGTTCACCGCAATGATTTCAAGCGTGCGAAAGAAGTGCTTCAGCGTGTGGCTGACGAACTGGGCGCCCGTGAAGTGGCTGGCGACAGCAAGATTGCCAAGGTCAGCATCGTGGGTGTTGGAATGCGTTCCCACGCTGGCGTGGCAACCCAGATGTTTGAAGCGCTGTCCAATGAGGGCATCAACATCCAGATGATCTCCACATCAGAAATCAAGATTTCCGTGGTGATCGATGAGAAATACCTTGAGCTTGCCGTTCGTGCGCTTCACAGTGCATTTGAGCTGGACAAGCCCGCGGTATCAGACGAGGCCTGAAAAACGCAGATAAAAGGTCGGTCTGCGGAGCCTCTGAAAAAAGGGCATCATATGCTGAGCCTATGACAAACGTGAACCGTATAAGGGAATGTGCGTCTACAGATCAGTAAGTGATCCCACTATAAAAGCAATAAATAGATCAAAAACCATTTATCGGAACAGGTAGCTCTGGATAGGGAGTAAGGGATATGTTGATTTTGACTCGCCGTGTGGGCGAAACCCTGATGGTCGGCGACGATATCACCGTCACCGTCCTGGGTGTAAAGGGCAATCAGGTACGCATTGGCGTTAATGCCCCGAAAGAAGTCGCGGTACACCGTGAAGAAATCTACCAGCGTATTCAGTCGGAAAAAGGCTCTGAAGAGCCGGAACCCGGCAACAGCTGAGAGACAGAAAGCCGTTCATGGGAAACCTGAACGGCTTTTTTGATGGTGGGCTGAAACGAGTCCGAAAAATCTCGTGTCAACCCTATGAAAACAGAAAAATTATGGTAGTATACGCCCCGTTCTCAAGGAGAGGTGGGTGAGTGGCTGAAACCAGTTCCCTGCTAAGGAACCGTACGAGCAATCGTACCGAGGGTTCGAATCCCTCCCTCTCCGCCATTTTCCTTTCGGGAAAAGCGAGACAGGTTGAGGTAGCATTCAACCAGAGCAAGTGATCAATGTGCGGCTGTAGCTCAGCTGGATAGAGTACCTGGCTACGAACCAGGCGGTCGGAGGTTCGAATCCTCCCAGCCGCGCCATCGATCAACCTGCCACAAGTTTTAAGCGGCTGTAGCTCAGCTGGATAGAGTACCTGGCTACGAACCAGGCGGTCGGAGGTTCGAATCCTCCCAGCCGCGCCATCTTAAGATCAAGACGCCTCAGTTTGTGCATCCCACAGGCTGGGGCGTTTTGCTTTGTATAGCTGGGAGGATTTGAACCGATAAGAGGTTCGACCGAAACCCACGCAGTGGGTTGAGGAACGCCGGAGCAAAGCGACGGCGACCCCAAAGGGGTGAGGGCCAAAGGCCCCGAATAATCCTCCCAGCCGCGCCATATAAATAAAGAACCCCGCCTTGTGCGGGGTTTTTTATTTTGTCCCCGATCAATTTCAGGTTGATCAATATTTGCTCAACCATCCTTCTCGAACCTAATCTTAAGAGTGCAGGGAAATTTGATTTCAGGAAGGAGGTCTAACCATGAACAAGACACTCAATGGTAGCTACAGGGATCATGACCAGGCCAAGAACACCTGGGACGATCTAATTGCAACCGGTATTCCCCGTGACAACATTTTCATCGACGAGGAAGCCAAGGTTGTGAAAGTCAGTGTGCCTGCGGAGACCGAAAGGGAAATTCTGGAGATATTTGAGCGGCACCAGCTTCACTGATACCGGTCAATTCAATAAGGAAAGGGGGCAGGCAACCAGGATGTGTTAGCTGCCCCTTTTTGGTTTTTATGAGCCTACAGCCGGAATCGGGAAACCAGGTTCTGCAGGTCGCTGCCGAGCCTGGCCAGCTCGCTGCTGGAGCTGGCTGTCTGGTTCGATGAAGCCGCAGACTGATCGGTAACGTCGCGGATGCTGGTGATGTTCTGATTGATCTCCTCAGCCACCGACGTCTGCTGCTCGGAGGCTGTGGCGATCTGGCTGTTGTACTGTTTGATGTCCTCCACGGCACGGGCAATGCGCTCAATGGTCGCCCCGGTTGCCGTGGCACGCTCCAGGGTGTTCGAGGCCATGGTGGTGCTGGACTCCATGGCAGAAACCGAATCGCCGGCACTGTTTTGAAGCGAGGTTACCAGTGTCTCGATTTCCTGGGCGGATGATTGGGTCCGCTGGGCGAGTGAACGAACCTCATCAGCTACGACGGCAAAGCCTCGACCTTGCTCACCAGCCCGGGCGGCTTCAATAGCAGCGTTCAGGGCCAGTAGATTGGTCTGTTCAGCAACCGATTTGATGACATCCAGGACGGTTCCGATGTTTGCGGTTTCTTTCTGCAGTCCCTGGATAGTTTCCATGCTCTGGCTGACTTCATGCGCCAGGCTGTTCACCTGATCAACCGTTTCCCGTACCTCTCGTTCACCATCGCTGGCCTGACTGGCAGCATCGGTTGCTACTGAGAAGGCCTGCTCTGCGCTGCGGGCAATTTCGCCAACGGTCGCCGTCATCTCGTTCATGGCCGTGGCAACTTGGTCGGTTTCCTGCTTCTGGCGGTTGATGCCGTCGCTGGTCTGGCTGGTGACGGTTGAAAGCTCCTCTGCAGAGGCGGCGATGTTTGATGCACCTGATTCGATACTCCTGACCAATTCCCGGAGGCTGGTTACCATCGTCGCCAGGGCGGCCATCAGCCGACCGATCTCGTTGGTACCGCTTGCCTTGATGTCCACGGTCAGGTTGCCAGAGGCAACTTCGGAGGCAATGTTCACTGCCTGATTAACGGGGGATACGATCGCGCGAGTGATCAGGTAAGCCATCAGGATGCCCAGCACCACGGCAATGCCGGTGGCGCCAAAAATCAACCCGGACGCCTGCAGGCGGTCAGCCTCCATTTTCTCGGTCTGAAGTGCCCGAAGGTTGTTTGCCGATTCGATGGCGCTGCGAGCCGTGCTGACCATGTCATCGGACAGTTGCTCACCCGCGTTGGTCAGATCCACTACCGTTTGAAATTCGCTTACATAAGTCTCAAGTGCCTTGTTGATCTCGTCTTTTTCCTCGGCGGTGATCGCCGCCGATTTGAGCGGGCCCTGGACTCTTTTTGCATCTTCGAGATAAGCCTTGACGCTGGCAGTGTCCTGTTCGATGAGGAACTTGCGTTCAGAGCGGCGCATATCCTCGAAAATGGCCGAGGCAAAAAACAGAGAGCTGTGTGCCTTGAGTGATGAGCCGAAGATGCGGGCGCTGGTTTCAAGGCGCTCGAGCGCTGCCTCTCGCTCACCAATATTTGTCTCAACCTGTCCCATCAGTTGCTGGTAGTTTTTTACATCAGCCTGAATCTGGCCCAGTGTTTCGATATCTTCGGGTACTGCAAGTAATGGTTTGATGTCTTTGGTCAGTTCCAGAACACGATCGCCCTGTGCCTGGGTGCTTGCAACAGCCTCGCTTTCACCGGTTAGCAAGAAGTTCTTTTCTTCAACCCGTGCTTCGGTGAGATTGGTATTTACTTGCCCGAGCATGGCAACAATATTCGATCGTTGGCTGTAGCTCTCCAGTGCGCGGTCGCCAACCAGGCCGACCAGAATGGTCAGAACCAGGAGGATGGCAAAACCTCCGGCGAGTCGAGTCCGGATGGTCATGTTGCTGAACAACTCTGAAAAACGCATTGTGTTTGTAACCCTGAACGATGTGAGAGTGGCCGGCCCAACTTCGATAGCGCCTCTGTCCGACCGCAGGCCGGAGACGTGTTTTTGATACGCCTGGAAGAGTAAAGGTGCCTTTTATTTGACTTATATTAAGAGGGTTTACGGCGGGGTATTCCAGAACTTTACAGTAACAGATGATTACCGGGTGTTCTTTAACGTGATACGGAATGGTGAGTTGCTGATTCTGATGGCTATCAGAATCAGCTCAACGGCTTACCACATCAGGTCATCGGGAATTTCGTAGCCTGCATACGGGTCGTCTTCGCCTACATCATCCTTCTTGCGGTCATGTAGAACGACAACGGCGCTTTCATCCCGCTCCATGATCTTCCGCGCAACGCCTTCCGCCACAATCTCGTAATTGTCGTTCACGAAAACGATCGCCAGGCGGCCGCGGGATAGCTGATCGACCATCGTGTCGTCTACGAAGAGCTTCTTGATCTTCTTGTCATGGACGAACTGGTAGGAGGTTTCGCCCCGGCTCCGGTCCAGTCGGTTGGTTTCTACCAGCTGCCGGATCTGGGCCTGAATGGCTTTCTTCTCGGCGGCGCGCTGGCGCTCCAGGTTGAGCTGGCGATCCCGTTCGGCTTTTTCCTCACGGGCCTGGCGTGCTCGGACCTCGGCCTCGTTTACCTCGACAGCACCCTTGGGTTGTTGTTTTCTCTTCTTGCGTTTTTCGCTGCGAATAGCCTTGGCCTTTTTCTCGTCGGCCAGGCCGGCTTTCAGCAGTTGGTCCTGCAGGGATGCCATCAGTCACTCCGTTCTTTCGTTGCAGATTCTGGTACAATTCCGCCCTAGTATACGCCCTCATTATTGCCTTCATAACCAGCTTCCGCTGATTCCGGGATTTTCTTCTATGTCTTCTTTTAATGACTTTGGCCTGTCGTCGGCCATGCGTTCGAACCTCGACCAATTGGGTTTTGCTCAACCCACGGAGATTCAGGCGAAGGCGCTTGCGCCAGGGCTGGCCGGCAAAGACATCATCGCCATGGCGAAAACCGGTAGCGGAAAAACGGCGGCCTTTGGCATCAGCCTGGTTGAGAAGCTCAATCCCCCGCTGTTTGCGGTGCAGGCGCTGGTGTTATGCCCCACCAGGGAGCTGGCGGATCAGGTGGCCAAAGCGATCCGTGAGCTGGCACGGGCCCGGGATAACATCAAGGTGCTGACTCTGTGCGGTGGTGTGGCCATTGGCCCCCAGATCGGGTCGCTTAGCCATGGCGCCCATATTGTGGTTGGAACCCCGGGACGGATCCAGGACCACTTGCGCAAGCAAACTCTCTCGTTGGCACGGCTGAAAACCGTGGTGCTTGATGAGGCAGACCGCATGCTCGATATGGGTTTTCAGGAGGCAATGGAAGATATTCTTTCCCAGACGCCGTCCTCCCGCCAGACCATGATGTTTTCGGCGACCTGGCCCGCGCCCATCCGAGAACTGAGCAAGCAGTATCAGAAGAGCCCGGTAGATGTTCGCGCTGAAGAAGCCGGAGAGAATCCGGACATCAAAGAGTTGTTCTACGAAGTGTCGCCGCAATCCAAATCGGATGCCATTGTGGCGCTGCTTTCCGAGCGGCAGCCTGAGTCCTGTATCGTTTTTTGCACCACCAAGCAGCAGTGCGACGAACTGGCGCAGGAGCTTGGTGAGCGAGGCTTTTCCGCACTGCCTTTGCACGGGGATCTGGAACAAAGGGATCGAGACAGCGTGCTGGTGCGCTTTGGCAATCAGAGTTGTTCCATCCTGGTAGCCACCGACGTGGCCGCCCGAGGCCTTGATATCAAGTCTCTGCCTTTGGTGATCAATGCTGAACCTGCGCGGGATCCCGAGGTTCACACTCATCGCATCGGGCGCACCGGCCGGGCAGGTGAGCAGGGCCATGCCGTCACCTTCTGCACACCGGCCCAAGGCCACAAGATCAGTCGTATCGAATCCGAGAGAGGGCGCGCCGTGGAGTGGGGAGACACCGAGGCCCTTCTGGCGACGCCCCTGAAGCCCGTTACGCCCGCCATGAAAACCCTGTGCATTGCCGGTGGCCGCAAGGACAAGATTCGTCCGGGGGATGTAATGGGCGCCCTGACTGGTGAAGCCGGTCTGCCCGGAAAGGCCGTCGGGAAGATCGATCTGTTCGACCATCAGTGTTTTGTGGCGGTTGAAAAGTCGCTGGCAGGCAAGGCGTTGTCCAGGCTTGAAAACGGCAAGGTAAAAGGCCGTAAAATCCGCGTCCGATATGCCTGAATGAGAATTGCTTCGTCTGGGTAAATGTGTGTCTTTTCGGGCCGCGACGCTCGGAAACCCCGTATAGATTTTTGCATTCAGGTTGCCCGAGGGCCCTGAAAACGGTAAATTACGCAGGATTTTGCCCCCCGAATTGTGGCGGAAGGCTGTTAGACCTTAGTCTAACTGGTCAGTCCGGGCAAAGTTCGGGAGAAACATAAATCAATACAGGTAGCTGTTCGATATGAATGACCTGATGTCACAAGCCGTCGATCTGATGATTGCCGGAATGGGGTTTGTGTTCGTGTTCCTGATTATTCTGGTATTCGCGACACTCCTCATGTCCAAGCTTATAGGACGGTTTGCGCCGCCAGAGCCGGCAACCCCGGCCAAAACGCCACGTGCCAAGCCGAAGGCGCCCGCGTCGGTTGACCCTGACACCGCCGAGGCCATCAAGAAGGCGATTGCACAATTCCGGTCGCGCCACAAGAAGTGAGCCGGTAAAAGACTAGAACCTTTAAACAGAAGGCTGACACGATGACTGACACAAAGAAACCGCTGGGGATTACGGACGTTATCCTGCGTGACGCCCACCAGTCCCTGCTTGCCACCCGTATGCGGCTGGATGACATGCTGCCTATTGCCGAGAAACTCGACAAGGTCGGTTTCTGGTCCCTGGAGTCCTGGGGCGGCGCTACCTTTGATTCCTGCATCCGCTACCTGGGCGAAGATCCCTGGGAGCGCATTCGCGAGCTGAAAAAAGCCATGCCCAACACCCAGCAGCAGATGCTTCTGCGCGGCCAGAATCTGCTGGGCTACCGTCATTACGCGGATGATGTGGTTGACCGTTTCTGTGAGCGTGCCGCCGAGAATGGCGTGGACGTGTTCCGTATTTTCGATGCGATGAACGATCCCCGTAACCTGGATCGCGCCATCAAGGCTGTTCGCAAGACCGGCAAACACGCCCAGGGCACCATTGCCTACACCACCAGCCCGGTTCACACCATCGACATGTGGGTCGAGCTGGCGAAAGAAGTCGCCGACATGGGTGCGGACTCCATCGCGATCAAAGACATGGCGGGCATTCTCAAGCCGTACGTGGCCTTTGATCTGGTCAGCCGTCTGAAGAAAGAGCTGGACATCCCGATTCACATGCAGTGCCACGCCACTACCGGCATGTCCACCGCTACCGCCATCAAGGCCGCGGAAGCCGGTATCGACAACGTGGATACCGCGATTTCTTCCATGAGCATGACCTACGGTCACTCGCCCACCGAAGCCGTGGTTGCGATTCTTGAGGGTACCGATCGTGATACCGGCCTGGACCTGAACCTGCTGGAAGAAATTGCCGCTTACTTCCGTCAGGTACGGAAGAAGTACGCCAAGTTTGAAGGCAGCCTGCGTGGTACCGACTCCCGCATCCTGATTGCCCAGGTACCGGGTGGCATGCTCACCAACATGGAAAACCAGCTGCGTGAGCAGAATGCCAGCGACAAGTTCGACCAGGTACTGGACGAGATTCCCAAGGTTCGTGAAGACCTGGGCTACATCCCGCTGGTAACCCCGACTTCCCAGATCGTCGGTACCCAGGCGGTGCTGAACGTTCTGACCGGCGAGCGTTACAAGTCCATCTCCAAGGAAACCTCTGCAATTCTTAAAGGCGAATACGGTGCTGCACCTGCGCCCATGAACAAGGAACTGCAAGAGCGTGTTCTGGATGGCAAAGAGCCTGTGACCTGTCGTCCGGCAGATCTGCTTGAGCCGGAAATGGACAAGCTGACCGACGAGCTCAAGAAGCTGGCCGAAGAGAAGGGCATCAAGCTGGCGGAAAATGTCGAAGACGACGTTCTGACCTACGCGCTGTTCCCGCAGATTGGCCTGAAGTTCCTGGAAAACCGTGACAACCCGGATGCGTTCGAGCCGGTTCCAACCGCCGAAAGCGCAGCTCCGGCCAAGAAGTCCGAAGGGCCCGAGACCTACACCGTTGAAGTGAACGGCAAGAAGTTTGTGGTTGCCGTTTCCGAAGGTGGTGAGATCACCCAGATTCAGGGTGAGGGCGGTGCTGCTTCCGCACCGGCTGCTTCTTCGGCTCCGGCACCTGCAGCAGGTGAAGGCGAGCCTGTGGTCGCGCCTCTGGGTGGCAACATCTTCAAGGTCCTGGTTTCACCGGGTGACACCGTGGAAGAGGGCGATGTGATGATTATCCTCGAGGCCATGAAAATGGAAACCGAGGTTCGCGCGCCGAAAGCCGGCACTATCGGCGAAGTCTTCATCAAGGTCGGTGATGCCGTCTCTCCTGATGATGAAATGCTGACAATCGCATAAAGGGCCAGCATTCCATGGAAAAATTAATGACACTCTGGACAGGTAGTGGCCTGTTCAACATCGAGATCGGCCAGGTGATCATGATCGCCATCGGCCTCTTGCTCCTCTATCTTGCGATCAACAAGAAATTTGAGCCGCTGCTTCTGGTACCCATCGGGTTTGGTGGCATTCTGGCGAATATTCCGGAGGCAGGCCTGGCCCTGACTGCGGCGGAAAATGCCATCCACTTCGCTCTGAAGAACGAAGCAACGCAGATTCTGGCCGCATTGGCCGCGCCCCTGGATGTGGCTTATCAGGCCGGGCAGGCAGTAACGCCCGAGCTTAAGGAAGCCTTCAAGCTGGCGGTGAAAGAGGCCAGCTACTCCGAAATGGCGGCGGCAAACTCCCTTGCGCAGGACTTCGGTTATGGCAATGGCATGCTGTATAACTTCTACTCTGTGGTTATCGGCAGCACCATCGGGCCTCTGCTGATCTTCATGGGTGTGGGTGCCATGACGGACTTCGGTCCGCTGCTTGCCAACCCCAAGACCCTGCTGCTGGGTGCTGCGGCTCAGTTCGGTATTTTCGGTACTGTAATCGGTGCTGCGCTGTTGGACTGGACCGGTGTTCTGGAGTTCAACATCCTGGAAGCGGCTGCCATCGGTATCATCGGTGGTGCGGATGGCCCGACGTCCATCTACGTATCCAGTGTTCTGGCTCCGCACCTGCTGGGTGCCATTGCCGTCTCTGCCTACGCTTACATGGCACTGGTACCGATGATTCAGCCGCCGATCATGAAGGCGCTGACTTCGGCCGAAGAGCGGAAGATCAAGATGAATCAGTTGCGCCCGGTCAGCAAGCAGGAAAAGATCATTTTCCCGCTGGTGGTACTGATTGCAGTGGTTCTGTTCCTGCCGGATGCGGCACCGTTGCTGGGTATGTTCTGTTTCGGTAACCTGATGCGCGAGTGTGGCGTGGTCGAGCGTCTGAGCGACACTGCCCAGAATGCCCTGATCAACATCGTGACCATTTTCCTGGGCTTGTCTGTTGGCTCCAAGCTGATGGCGGATAAATTCCTGGATGGCCAGACTCTGGGTATCCTCGGCCTGGGTATCGTTGCCTTCGGTATTGGTACCGCCTGCGGTGTTCTGATGGCGAAGCTGATGAACAAGCTGAGCAAAGAGCAGATCAACCCGTTGATCGGTTCTGCCGGTGTATCTGCGGTGCCGATGGCAGCGCGGGTCTCCAACAAGGTTGGTCTGGAAGCCAACCCGCAGAACTTCCTGCTGATGCACGCCATGGGCCCGAACGTGGCCGGCGTTATTGGCTCTGCGGTTGCTGCGGGTGTGATGATCAAGCTTCTGGGCTGATCTTCTCACTGCAGTACCGAAAACCCCGCCTTTGTGCGGGGTTTTTTGTTGCTAATGAAAATTCCGGGAGTGAACCGGCAACGACCGAATCAAATGGCTAAGATCCGAAAGCCTGCCCGCCATCACATGCACAATATCCCCCTGCCGCTCCAACACGCCCTTTACATGCAACAACCGCGCAGTCAGTAACGGCTTGCGCTGCCGCCGTGCCGTTTCCAGCCACACCACCACGTTCACGTTGCCGGTTTCGTCTTCCAGGGTCACGAAGGTAACGCCGGAGGCGGATCCGGGGCGCTGGCGGCCGGTGACCAGGCCGGCGACCTGGACAGGGATGCCGGCTTTGGTGGATTTGAGCTGTTCGGCGCTGAGGCAGAACTTCAGGTGGCCCTGTTCCCGAAGCAGGGCCAGAGGGTGGCGCTGAAGGGTGAGACCCTGGCTGGCGTAGTCGGCCAGTACGTTCTGGCCTTCCGAGGGTTCCGGCAATTGCTGGCAGTAGTCCGGTTGATAGTCGACAGCGGTTTCTTCGGCGAACAGTTCCGTGGGCTGTTCGTGATCGAGCAGTTGCCAGTACGCCTGGTGGCGGTTGGCGGTGAAGCCGGGCATGGCGTTGGCGCCGGCGAGTAGTTCCATATCACGCTGGTTCAGGGCAGCCAGACGACGAAGCTCGCTGGCGGAACGGTAGCCGGAGGACGGGCGGCTCTGATGGATGCGCTCGGCACCACTCACAGAGAGGCCCTGGATGATTCTCAGGCCCAGGCGTAGGTGTCGTGCTTTGCCTCCCAGGGTGTGATCCCACTGGCTGGCATTCACATCTGGCGGCAGCACGGTGACATTGTGCCGCCGTGCGTCCTGCACGAGTTGTGAGGGGGAGTAGAAGCCCATGGGCTGGCTGTTGAGCAGGGCACAGTAGAAGGCAGCCGGGTAATGCCGCTTGATCCAGGCCGAAACGTAGACCAGCAGGGCAAAGCTGGCAGCGTGGGATTCAGGAAAGCCATAGCCACCAAAGCCGCAGATCTGCTGGTACAGCCGCTCGGCAAAATCGGCATCGTGCCCACGTTCCAACATGCCGGTGACCAGCTTTTCCCGGAACGGGGTCAGGTCGCCATGGGATTTCCAGGCCGCCATGGCCCGGCGCAACTGATCGGCTTCACCGGCGGAGAAGCCGGCCGCCACCATGGCCAGTTTGATCACCTGTTCCTGGAAAATGGGCACGCCGAGGGTGCGCTCCAACACCTTGCGCACGGCATCGTTTGGATAATCCACCGGCTCCAGCCCGTGCTTGCGACGCAGGTACGGATGCACCATGTCGCCCTGGATGGGGCCGGGCCGCACAATGGCCACTTCGATCACCAGATCGTAATAGGTTTCCGGTTTCAGGCGGGGCAGCATGTTGATCTGGGCCCGGGATTCCACCTGAAACACGCCGATGCTGTCGCCTGTCTGAAGCATGGCGTAGGTGCCACGGTCTTCCTGGGGAATGTCCTGTATCCGGAAAGGCTCGCCTTTTTCTTCACTGATCAGCTCCAGCGCTTTTCGAATGGCGGAGAGCATGCCCAGGGCCAGCACATCCACCTTCATCAGCCCCAGGCTCTCGAGATCGTCCTTATCCCACTGGATGACGGTGCGGTCGGCCATGGCGGCGTTTTCCACCGGCACCAGTTCGGCCAGTGGCCCGGCGCTGATCACGAACCCACCTACGTGCTGGGAGAGGTGCCGCGGAAAGCCCAGCAGGGTATTGACCAGGGTAAAGAACTGGTCCGCTACCTGTGGGTTGCGGGTGATTTTCTTGTCGAGAATCTGCTGGCGCAAGTTAGTGGCCTTGTCCCGCCAGTCGATACCTTCCAGCAACTGTTCCACCAGGGCCGGATCAAACCCCAGGGCTTTGCCGACATCGCGGATGGCGCTTTTGGGCCGGTAGCGGATCACGGTAGCCGCCAGGGCGGCACGCTCACGGGTATAGCGCCGGTAGATATACTGGATAACCTCTTCGCGCCGTTCGTGCTCGAAATCCACATCGATATCGGGGGGCTCGTTCCGGTCTTTGGAAATAAACCGCTCGAACAGCAGTTCCACCCGGGCCGGGTTCACCTCGGTGATGCCCAGGCAATAACAGACCGCAGAGTTGGCGGCCGAGCCCCGTCCCTGGCAGAGAATTCCCCGGCTGCGGGCGAAGTCCACAATATCGTGAATGGTGAGGAAGTAATGCTCGTACTTCATCTCCGAGATCAGGCCCAGCTCCTTGCGGATCAGGCTTTGTACCTGCAGTGGAGTGCCCTCCGGGTAACGCCGACGCTCGCCTTCGCGGGTCAGCCGTTTCAGGTAGCCGGCCGGGGTCTCGCCTTCCGGCACCAGATCCGGCGGGTATTCATAGCGCAGGCTGCCGGGCTCGAAGGTGCACTGGCTGGCGATGGCAAGGGTTTCTTTCAGCCAGGCTTCCGGAAACAGTCTCTGCAGAACGGGCAGGGGCCGCAGGTATCGCTCGCCATTCTGAAACAGGCAGTGCCCGGCGTTCTCCAGATTGGTGTGATTTCGCAGGGCCGTGAGTACATCCTGCAGCGGCTGGCGTTCCCGGCTGTGCATGTGCACCTCGCCCACGGCGGCAACGGGTGTGCGCAGCTGATCGGCCAGCCAGTGTATTCGGGCCAGCCGCTGCTCCTCGCCAGATTCCAGGGTGCGGGCGGCAGCAATCCAGAGCCGTAGGTCAAAAAGTCGGGCCAGCCACTCGCCGCAGGCCAGTGCCTGATCAGAGTTTGCCTCGGTAGGCGAGGGGGGCAGCCACAGGCACAGGCAGTCATCCAGGGTGTGGGTTTCGATGTCCCGGTAAAACAGCTGGTACTGGCCTTTCTCAGCCCGACGGCGGCCGGTAGTGATCAACTGGCAA
This sequence comes from Marinobacter salsuginis, assembly GCF_009617755.1. Classification (NCBI taxonomy): domain Bacteria; kingdom Pseudomonadati; phylum Pseudomonadota; class Gammaproteobacteria; order Pseudomonadales; family Marinobacteraceae; genus Marinobacter; species Marinobacter salsuginis. The sequence goes on along the minus strand of NZ_BGZH01000003.1, from coordinate 464,514 downwards.
AGCTGGCCGTAGCCTTTGCGCGTGCGGGCCAGAAGGATAAAGCGGGGTAATGTGGCGCCGGCGGGGGCATCCGACAACTCAAACCAGCTGCCGGTAATGAGTTTTACCGGACTCTCTGCCAGCGCCGCCCAGGCCCGGGGAATGCCGGCTACAGAACAGGCATCGGTAATGGCCAGGGCGGTGTAACCCAGCTCATGTGCCCGCTCAGCCAGCTCGTGAGGATGAGAAGCTCCAGTCAGGAAGGTGAAATTGCTGAAGCAGAACAGCTCTGCATAAGATTGTGTAGCCATCAGCCAAACCAACCATGCACGAACCAGCCTTCCCGGGCGTCCCGGAACACCCAGGCCAGTTGGCCGCTGGTTAACTGGGCAATGTAGTAATCCCGGTGCACGCGCTGGCCATCCCACCAGCCACCGCTGATGCGCTCGGGCCCGGAAAACCAGGCAACGGGTGCTTCCGTCAGCGGTTGCGGGCCTTTCAATAGCCAGAGCGGCCGCCTGGGCAGTTCTGCCGCCGGTATGAGCGGCGTTCCGGTTTTACGCAGAACTTCCGAGGCCGACCAGGCCCGTTCGGGACGATGATCCGCCTGGGGCGAAAGCTGCCTGAGGGCCTGATCGCCAAGCCGGGCCTGCAACCGGCTGATCAGGGTATGCCAGGCTTCATTCAGGTCCTGGGTTTCGCCCAGCAGATCCTGCCCGACAGGTGCTTCCCGGGACAGGAAGCGCTTTACCCGCAGAACCATCGAGATAACCGGGGAACTCAGGGAGTGCTGCTCCAGCCTCAGGCGAATCAGGTTGAGGAAATTATCGGCCCTGTGCTCCGGCCCGGATGTGCGGATCTGCAGCCTGGTTGGTTCTGCGTGCCGATGCCTCAGAATCAGCCGCAGGCTGTCGGTATCCTGCTGGCGCCAGCACAGATCCTCTTCCAGTTCGTCAAGCATGCGCTGGAGCGGAAACAGCAGCCCCTGGGTATGTTCGATTTCCTGCACAAAATCCGCCTGTTGCCGGAACGAGTGGGGCGGTTGCCAGGGTGTGCGGGGATCTGGCCGGGTGCCCTGGATTTTCTGGATGTAAACCAGCAGTTCCGGAGACAGCCGCCGTGCAAGCTCCCCCGGCGGTAAATCAAACACCTCTCCCAGCGTATTCAGCCCCAGGCGCTGCAGCCGGGTACAGGCTTTCTCGTCGAATTCCGCTGCCAGCAGGGGCATCTGGCTCAGGTTCCGAAGAATGTGGCCTTTGTCTGCGGTGCATTCCCCCTTGCCAGCACGGGCAATCAGCCGGGCCGCCAACGGGGTATAGCCAATACCGATCCAGGCGTTCAACTGTCGTTCATTCAGGCCCTGTTCCACGGTTTGCCAAACAGCGGGCAGGCCGCCATAGAGTTTTTGCAGGCTGCCAATCTCTGCCAGCAGACCATCGGGCGGCACCAGCACAATATGGGCGGCGTAGCGGTACAGCCAGCGGGCCTGATCTTCCAGAATCCTGGCTTCCTGGGTTTCATCGGCACGCACCATACCCAGATCCGGCGCCAGGCTGATGGCGGTTTTCAGGCGCATGCCGCTACGAATACCCTGGCTCCTGGCTTCCGGGCAGGCCTGAATCACCTTCTGGCCAGAGCCTTCAACCACCACCAGGGCGCCCTCATCTTCACGGGTGCGGCGAATATGGTCCAGCACCAGGTGCGGGAAATGCAGATACAGCCAGAGCATGGAGCGTTATTACCTGGTTGAACCCGACCAGGGGCCCCGGACAACCCGGGTGGTTTCACGGAATGCGAGATCGGCCCGCTGGGCCATGGCCAGTGAACAGCGTTGCCCGGGCCAGCTGCCCCGGCGTTTGAGCACATTCACCTTGAGAGCCTGCTGCTCATCGGGTTCCAGTTCCAAACGCAGGGCAGCCGGAGAATTCTGCTCGGCGTAGCGCCGCTCCCGGAACAGCACGCACACATTGCTGCCAGCTTCGGCGGCCAGTTGCAGGCGACGGACGTCCCGCGAGGCCAGCTTCCCCGGCCAGGCCATCACCAGGCCGGTTACCGGTGAACGCAGGCAGTTTTCCAGTGTCCACAGGAAATCGCCCTCATCGTCGGTATGGATCAGCACCACCTGGTCCAGATTCACACCTTCCCGGGCCAGGGCAGGGGCGTAGGGCGTATGTGGTGGGTTCAGCCAGAACATGCTTTTGCCCTCTTCGCACACCCGCCGCATGAGCGGCAAAAGCAGATGCAGCTCACCAATACCCGGTGCATCCAACAGGCATTCGCTCAGTGCACCCCGGGGCCAGCCCAGGCCGCCAAGCTGGTTATCCAGCACCTGGTAACCGGTGGGTTCCGCCGGCTGTGAAGTCTGGGTATGACGATGCCCCTGCCAGACACGGGCATCCTGCATCAGCGTGTTCAGAAGCTCGCTCATGATGAAAACTCTCAAAATACTGTTTAAATATACAGTATTCTGAAAGCGACCGGATTTCAAGAGAAGGGTTGATAAACCGAGGAGCACAACCCACGCTTGTAATACAGCCATCAACCACGGAGGTTGAAATGAGTGACCTGAAAGCACACAGCTGTGAAGCCTGCAGCCCGAACGCACCCAAGGCGACCGAGGAAGAAAAGCAGCAGCTGCACAAAGATGTTCCAGACTGGGAAATTCTGGACATTGACGGTGAGGAGCAGCTCCATAAGGTCTACAAGCTCAAGAACTTTGTTAAGGCGCTCGAATTCACAACCAAGATTGGCGAACTTGCCGAAGAGGAAGATCATCACCCTGTGATTGTTCTGGAATATGGCAAGGTTGCCGTGAGCTGGTGGAGCCACGAAATAGGTGGCCTGCACGAGAACGACTTTATCCTGGCTGCGAGAACCGATGCTGCCTTCAACGACATGCAATAATCCCAGTCGCGGCGGAATGAACATTCCGCCGCTTTCTAAAAGAGATCCTCAGCAGCATGGTTGAAGACCGCACTGACAGCCCACTGACCCTGAAGTTTGGGCACGAAGAGCTGATCATTCGCCGCCGCTACGAAGTAATCAGCATCATCAACGACTTCTTCATCGCCATCTGGTTCCTGGTGGGCAGCATCCTGTTTCTGTTTCCGGAATACGAGAAGGCAGCCATCTGGCTGTTTATCATTGGCAGCTTCCAGTTCCTGATCCGCCCCACCATCCGGCTTGTTAGCCATATACACGTTAAGCGAATTCCAGCCAGTAACTGGGAAAGTTAAAAGTCCTCTTTGTCGCTGCCACAAAGGCGTTCGTCTTGACGTACGTACCCAAAGGCGTACACTTGGTGAAAAATTGAATACGCAAGAGGTGCGTCATGACCGGAATCACAGCAACTGAGGCGCGTAGCAACCTTTATCGGTTGATTGACGAGACCGCTGAGTCCCACCAACCAATCGTTATCATGGGTAAGCGGAACAAAGCCGTTCTGGTATCCGAAGAAGACTGGTCTGCTATTCAGGAAACACTTTACCTGCTCTCCGTACCCGGTATGCGGGAGTCTATTCGGGAAGGGATGGATACCCCCGTGGATGCATGCGATGAGGAGCTGGACTGGTGACATGGAAGTTGGTTTACACCAAGCAGGCTCAGAAAGATGCAAAAAAGTTGGCCTCCAGCGGCCTCAAACCAAAAGCCCAAGAACTGTTAGCGCTAATAGCAGAAGATCCTTACCGCAAGCCGCCTCCGTTTGAGAAGCTAATTGGTGATCTTGCGGGGGCCTATTCGCGCCGCATTAATATTCAGCATCGCCTGGTCTACCAAGTACTGGAGGACGAGCAAGTGGTGAAAGTCCTCAGACTCTGGAGCCACTACGAATAATGCATAACCAGCCGCTGTTGCCGGACAATTTTTCCACCGCTTCGCGGTTCCAAAATAGCCGCAAAGCTTCGCGTTACGTGTAAATATGTTGGAAATTGAGCTAGACCCGTTAGAGAAAAACGAAGAGGGCTCCTTAAAGGTCAGGAAAGCTCCGGCTTGGCGATATGGCTTCCTGATAACTACCTTTTTACTTTGGTCTGCCTCTTTGCCAATAATCATCAACAGTGCAACATCGCCTTTATTGGGAGGCCTGACTGCAACCGGAGTGTTGGCGGCAATAGGCTTGGTCATTTGGTACGTTTTCTCTAATAGAGTAAGTGGCTTTCATAGCGCAGGTCTCAGTCAGATAGTGCTGAGTCGGGGCACGAAGTATCAGTACAGTATTGAGGATGGCCTCATTCGAAAAAACTCTGATGAGGGCAGTAAAAGCTGGAAGCCCTCAGAACTAGTGGGCTCCGAGATCGGGCATGGATACGCGATAATCATCTTTAAGACGGCAGTCTGTTACCTGCCGTTTCGCGGGGCAAGTAGGCAGCAGGTTGTTGATTTTGTGCAAAAGGTGGAGCAGTTAGCGCGTAACAAATAGCTCCAGTTTGTTCCGGGCAAGGATGATGATGCGTTTGCGAACCACGACCTTGCGTGTTGATTTGTGCCATGAATACTGAACACAGTTTTCGCCAGATCGATGCCGATGGTTGTAACATTCATGATGATTCTCCCTGCTTTTGGTTGAAGACGTCAGACATCCTCAATGTGGCACATTGATGCCGTGGGAGCAGGGGGAGTCCATATCATTCGCTACGCATCAAGGAGGAAGCTGTGAAAGAAACCGGTAAGATCAATTATGTTGAGATGCCTTCCAGGGACCTGGAAGCCACAAAAAGGTTCTTTGGTGATGCCTTTGGGTGGTCGTTTATTGACTATGGCCCCGAGTACGTATCGATCGAGAATGCTGGACTGGATGGCGGTTTTTTCAAGTCAGATAAGGTAGCCACGACGGACCATGGAAGTGTGCTGGTTGTCCTTTTTAGTACCGACTTGGAAGCTACTCTTGAAAAGGTAGAGTTATCTGGGGGAAAGATCGTCAAGGATATTTTTACTTTTCCAGGTGGCCGCCGTTTTCACTTCAATGATCCAAATGGCAATGAATATGCCGTGTGGTCAGAGCCAAAAGTATAACAATCGCAGGCAGGGCGACGGATTGTCCCTTGCGGTTTCGCCTCCGTTGCAAAGCCGTGAAACAAGCCCGTTACGGGGCAGAAAACGGCGCCACTGTGTATGATTTATGTGCATATATGAATTAATTTTCTCCAATTTTTTGCACCCTCCTTGTCCCTGCCTATACTCCTCTAAGTCATAGCTTGAATTCATGACGCTGTTTGCTGTTTCCATGGGCCTTTCGGCTCAAATTTACGCAACAGGGTTTTGATGCTGCAGTCCGGCTACCACGGAGAATATGGATGTTTTTCCGGCCGGTCTCGAAACCTGCGCAAGACAATCGCTGCGAGGGATCGCTATGGCAACGTCCGCCCGATTTACTACCGTCGATTTTTCCCAATTCGATTGGCTTAACCGCATAGACGCTGACGTCCTGCTTGATGTCGGCGACCTGTCTCCAGACCTGCTGACTGTTCCCGGCAAAGACGTTCAGCGTTTGCTTTCGGAAGTGGTTCGCCTTGTTCTGGACCTGCCAAGAAACAGCACGCCCCTGGTTGTCTGGACCAAAGGCGACAGCGAGCTGCTCATCCACAGCGATCAAACCCGTATTCAATTCTCCAGCGGCGTTATCACCGTAACGGTGACAGCGGAGTGCGAGGAGCATGGAAAGCTACGCATTCCGGTACCGATTGGCGTTGGCACCAAACAGTCGCCGAGCGGTCTTGTAATGTCCACGTTCGAAGACCTGGAGGGTCCGGAAGAGCTGATATTGGCCTGGCGGGATGCAATTCAGGCGTTCGCCTGGGAATCCGTGCTTGAGGTGGCTTCTGTGCTCTGCGCAGAGGTTGGTAACGATAAGCGTGGATTGCCGCTTGTACCCGGCGCTATTGCCGCAGCGCCGAACAAAATGCTGGTGCAACCTGTTGCCCGGTTTTCACTGATGCCGGGAGTCTGACATGGGTGCTGATCAGAATCTCGACGTATTTGGCACGCTGGCGGAAGCCGTTGGCCTGACCCGCGATGGCGAACTACAGGGTGATTGGTTCCAGGACCCACTGGGCAATCCCAACGGCAGCAAGCGCGGTCTCAGCTCGATGATGTACCTCGATGAGCAGCGAGAGGCACTGATTGCGTTTGTCGACGACGTGCTGGGAGCGCCAGACAGGGAAGAGCAAGGGAGAGCTGTCTGGGTCCCGCTTTTCAGGGACTCCGGTGCAACCATTTTCGTAGTGGTTGATGAGGCCGACAACGGCGCCAGAGTAGGGTTTGGCATTGAATACGACAGCGGTAGCTCGTTGCCTGCAATCTCTGTGAGCGCCCATGTTCCGGTGTTCCAGTTCGAACGGGAGGGCGCGGGAGCGCTGGATATTTCCGGGGCGCAACCCGATTGGCTGGTGTTGGGCCGGGACGACGCGCACATCGAACTGGCGATCAGAGTCATCATTTCCAACGATGCTCCTGCGCCGGGGGACCTCTATATTGGCGCCGTGGCCGTAGGCGTGGACGTTCCAACCAGCCCCTCTGATGATCTGGAATTCAGTCTCGGGTTTGAGCGGCTTCAGCTTCCTGGCACCAATGCACCCAGGGATTTTGAGCTCACCGTGGATAACATTAACGAGCTGGGCTCCGACTTTCTGGAATTCATGACGGGCCTGATTCAGGCCCAGGCCGAGGCGCTCGACACCAGCAATCCGGCAACCGCACCGTTTGCGGCGCTCACTGGTTTGGCGGGTTTACGGTCTGTTCCGAATATTCCGCCATTTCCGCTGGAGTCCCTGATTACAAATGGCGTGTCTGCGCTGACCGGCTGGATTGAATCCATCCTTTCTTCCGCGCCTGCTCGCAATGCCTGGCTCGGCCAGTGGGCCGCGCTGCTGGGCGGAACCGTCAATTCTGGCCGAAGCGCCATTGAGTTCAGCGACGGATCATTGGCCGGAGCCGCTGGTTTGCGTGTGGCGTCGTCAGCTGCCGGGGGATTGATCATCACGCCCTGGCTGGAGGGTGCGCTCAGACCTCAGGCCGGCGCGGAAGTTAAGGCGCAGGCGGACCTGCTGACCCTGGCAACCCTGGATGGCAGTATCAAAGCCGTGCCGAATTTGTCGCTTCTTGCCGTGTTCGGGCAGGCAGCGGGTATGGGGTCGCCACTGCTTGCGGGCGACCCGGCAATTGGGTCAATCAAAACCGGTATTACTCTGGCCGCCGGCAAACCGGCTTTTGCATTGACCGCTCATAACGTTACGCTCGGCGGCACCAATCATGAGCTATTGGATCTGTCGTCTCCCGATGCCGCGCTGGACGCCGCCGAGAGCCTGGTGGACGGTGCGCTGGTTTCGGCATTGGCCACTCTCGGTCGCCCCGGCGAAATCTGTTCCCAACTGCTGGGGCTTGATCCGCCTACCGGCATCTCTGGCCCTTCGGCGATTGAACTCCTTACCGACCCACTGGGCAAAACGGCCGCCTACTGGAATTCACTCGCTGCCTCGCCGGCAGCCATGGCGGTTGTTCTAACGTCAACCCAGGAACTCATAACCGGTAACTCAACCAGTGTTTCGGGCGCCGGGACCGCAGCGGATCCCTGGAGCATTGATCTGGACCCTGTAGCGCTTGAGGTTTCGATCGACGGTGACTGGGTCAATTTTGATTTGGAAGCTCGCCTCGAAAACACTGTTCTGGACGACAAGCGATCAGACGTTTTTGTCAGTGCAAGGCTGTTGCGTCTGAATTTTGCGGCGCCGAATGCGGAGTTCCTGAGCCGAATAAACGCGGGTACCCGGCTTCGGGAAGCCGATGGGTCTGACCTCAGGCTGGATATGGGACAGGTTGATGTCTCGGCCCGGTCGATTGGTGCCTCGGTGGTTTGGGGGGCTTCAACGGGATTTGCCGTGCGTGTGGATGCGCCAGACCTTTCAGTCGAAGTTGAGGCGGTCGATGCATCCGACAGTTCAACCATCGAAGTTCCGTTGCCGCTGCCGGAGTTCAGTAGCGGTGGCACGGTCCGCTTCAGCCCGGATTGGGGTGCCATCGAAAATGCCGTTGCCGCGTTGCTTCGGCGCCTGGGCTCGCCGATTATCACCGCGCTTACTGACCTGGTTGGCTGGAACGGCGAGGGGGCCCGCCTGTCCATTGAGCAGCTTTTGAGCGACCCGGAAGCAGCTCTTAAATCCTGGATGGGTGATCTGGTACTGAATTGCAGCAATGTTCGGGTGGCGATGAGTCCGCTCTCATACCTGTTCAGTGGCTTCCGGCAGTGGGCACCGCTGGGCAATGGTAATGAACGCACGCCCTATCGAGCCGCTATAGCCGCTGCCCCCGGGGCGCCGGGCGTTGCGGTGTGGCTGGACCCTGGATGCGACATCCACCGCGGGCGGTATCAACCTCCAGCCGGCAATTTCGATTCCAGTGAGCCGACGGAGTTGGCCTCCATTGCAGAAGCGATTCGGGCGGCAGGTACCGAGCTTCCGGACCTCGCCGATCTGATGACGGGCCGGAACCGGCTGGACGAGGGCTTTCAGGCGTTAATCGATCGCTTCACGGGCACCGACGGCCTGATCGGCCGCCCAGCGTCGCTGCCAACCGGTGTGAATGGCATCGACATTGAAGGCTTGAGCTATCGCGAGCTTGTGGCATTCGGTGCCATTAACCTGTTGCCCCAGGAAGCTTTCGGAAGCGCACCGGATGCGGTGGTTTACGTGGGCTGTGAGGACCTCTGGAGTACCTGTTTCGGGAGCGACAGCCTGGATGTTCGGGGAGAGGTCAGCGGGCCCGGCGTTCCGGGGTCCGCCAACGGACACTGGTCCATTTGCCTGCCGACTCCAGCAACAGCCGCGGCAGAGAGACCGGATCGCGGTGCCATAGACGAGCAATGCCAGCGCCTGATCGAGGTGCTGCAGGATAGGGCGACGCCCATCACGGTTGTTGCCTTCGGTTCCGCCGGGGCGGCTGCTATCAAGGCGGCGAGTACTATCACTGCGATTGATCGGGTGGTAACGGTAGGCTCGCCCTGGGCGCCGGTTTCCCTGAATGGCTTGTTATCGGGGTTGAGCGGTGACGCCTTACGGCTCCTCTTGCAGCTCCAGCGACCAGAGCCCGAGACGATTAACGAAGAGGAGATTGCCGGAGAATCCAACGCCCTCCTGCAGTTTGGCTATGTTCTTGACCGGGCGTCCCTGGTAGCTGGTTTAACACCCGACAGCTTTGATGAGCTTTTGCGGGCGGACCAGCAACCAATCCGGGCCGGCCTTCCGGTAGACGCGGTTTTCGGTGCCCTTGACGCCGAAGCCCTGGAGGCGGGCCTTGCTGCAACGGTCGCCGGTGCCATTGCCTACCGCCACGAAACCTATGAACCTCCGGCAACGCCACCAACCAAACTGCACGCCGGCGTGGATCTTCCGGTTATTGATGCCAATCTCGGCGGCGTCTTCCTCGGGGCAGGGGCCATTCTTGAACTGGCGACCTGCGATCGCGGCCCCGGTGGCGATGGTTTTGAGGTGCAAACAGACAGGCAGATCATCCTGGATCTGCATTTCGGTGTTCAGGATGGTTGGCTTGTTGGCGGCCCGGGCGCCGGCCAGAACGACATTGAGGTGCGCTGGGTATCTGCCCGGTTGTACCTGCCCTTAGCCGGTAGCACGCGGGTATCTGGCGCCCGGATAGTTCTGCACGAGGCCAACTGCTTCGGGGTGCGGAGGGACCAGTGGGTGATTGAAAACGGGGCTGGCGTAGCCTCGCCAAGCTTGCCCACGTCTGAGGTTCATTTGATTCTGGCCGAAGTTGTGGGGCGCCTGGCTGCGGCATCTCCGGATCTCAGCCAACTGCTTGCCGACATCGGGCTGGTTGCCGGAGGTGGTTATGATCCGGAAGGTTTTGATCAGCTTATCCTGGATGCCAGTGGGGCAATCAACGTGGCGGTCGATGCATCTCCGGCCAGCCTTGCCGGCGCACTCAGGGCGCTTGGAGGATTTGGTGGCGCAGGCGCCGAGATATCCTGGGCACTCGATGCGGCAACCATTGCCGTCGATCTGAACTCCCGCGCCTTTGCACTGGACGTAAGCCATGTGGCGGCAGACCTTGTTCCACTGGGCCTGACGCTATTTGCTTCCGCATCCTCGGCGTCCATCTCCGGCTCCATCGGCGCAATCGAGCCGGATGTGGGCGGTCTTGAGCTTGTAGCCAGTGCAGCTACGGGCGGAGTTTCACCCGCACTGACTATTGCCTGGCAAACTCCCGGTTCGTTGTCCGCGACGTCAATCAATCTTCTGTCATCGCTAAGCACTTCCGAGCAGGCCACGCTGGTGAAACTGGGCGCGTCGTTCATTCCGTCAACGCTTCTGGCGGGATTGGTTAATCACCTCCGCGAAACCGCTTCTGACGATGCAAGGGTCGCCATTGAGGTGATTATGGATGGCCTGGATTTGCTGGCGCCGCCTTCTGAATTGCCCTCACGCAGGGTGTTGCTGCCCTGGGCGCTGTTTATGGACCCGGTGGGTTGGCTGAAGGCAGGCGCTGCACCCTGGAAGGCCGACCCGTTTGGCCAGGCGATTCAGGCGTTCGATGCGATCGGCCAGTTGTTGATACCCGGCTTCACCGAAGGCGGATTCGATTTCAGTAATGAGGTGTCCGTAACCTACGGGGTGGCATCAGACCGACTGAATGTGGCCGTCGCCATCGAAACCAGTCATTCATTGGGCGCAACTCCGGTCATCATCAGCCTGGGCGGCGGCCTGTCCATTGCCACCAACGGCTCGATTGGCACCCTCGTTTCCAGTTCGGCGACCTTTGATGGGAAGGGCGTTGCTATATCCCTCTCGCCAGATGTTCGCATCGACCTCCTGCGGTCTGCCCCAGCAGCGCCCATGCAGATTTACCCTTCGGGACCGGGCCTGGGATCACTTCTGGCGACTGGCGCAGGTATGGCCATCCCGGTCGCGCTTAACGCATTGATTGCCGAAAGGGCCAACCAGACGCCGTCGCTGCAAAAAAATGTGGCCGTGGCAGTGTTTGAGTTGGGCAGCGCATTGGATCTCCTGGAATCCAATCAGTTTGCCGACGCCAGAATTCAGACCTTTGCCGCAGACCCCGCCGGGGTACTTTTATCCCGCCTGCCCAATCTGGTTGTTACCGCAATTTCGCAGTTGGCCAATGCTCTCGACCCTGCGGGTACTGTCGTTTCGACATCGACGCCTTCGACAGGAATCTGTCGACTGTCTCTGGGTAGCACGGACCCCGTGGAGATCACTCTGGATGCCAGCCCCACGGGCCCTGCCATTGAACTGGCCGCGGCTCTTTCGATAGCGGATGTCGGAACGGTCGGATTCGACCGGGTGCGACTCAGCGCGAGCGGCTTAGCCGTTGCTGTCTCCTATGTGGCAAGCGGCTTCGACGTTGGCAATGGTTTGATTCTTCGCCCTGTAGCGAAAATTGAAGCCGGCGTGTCCGGCACTGGTTTTACTCGAATGGCCGCCCTTGGTCTCGTCACTGATGGCACGGGTGACCAGTCCGTTCAGTTCCGGTGGGCGTTGAATCAGACGCCGCCGCGGGTGGTTGTTGTTGAAGAGTCACCGTCCGGTGAAACAGAAGACAACGAGCCCGCAGCTGTGGCCCTGGCGCTCCTGTCCCAGGCTGTTTCCATGGCCGCAGGTGTCACGTTGGAAGCACTTGGTACATTGGGAACGGATGCGGTTGATGCACTGCAGAATGTTCTGTTCACCGGTGGCACACCAACCCTGGATCCCACCCTGTTTGACGACATCGTCGACCCGGAAGCGTTGTTGAAGCGCCTGTTCCAGCTCGGCTTCAACCTGGCCGACCACAACCTGAAAATTACCATTGATGGCAAAGTAGATGTCGGCTTCACCCGCAACGGCGATCTTGCAGGCATCTTCGTGTCTTTGCCCTCGGGCGAACGCATTTCGCTCGGTGGTAGCGACCCGACGGTGGATCTCGAAGTGGTTGCCAACTGGGTGACGTCGCCGGGAATCGCGCCGGGTTTGTCGATCTTGCTCGTTGAAAAGGTCGGCAGCGATTTTCAACTGAATGCGGGTTTCTCCATTGCCGGTCTGGGCGTTCGCGTTGGCAAAAACGCAGGGCCTTTGCTGAACCTGGGTATTATGAGTATCGACGCCATCGGCGTTCATTTATACGGCGAGGCCGTGCCGGCAGGGTTAGGCGGCGGCGTTCAGGTTCAGCTTGATGGGCTGGCCATCGTGCCCTCGGCGGCCGGCGGCGACAATGCGGTTGCCAACAACATCATGAGCGACGCCGGAAATGATGCGTCGCCCTCGGCCCGTCCTGCCTTCAGCCCGGCGTTGGCGATTCAGAAGAACCCGGGCGGCGACCTTGGCATTTCATTGCGGGCAGGTGATCCGCCTGGCCCCTGGTGGCTGGCGATCCAGAGACAGTTGGGCCCGCTTTACCTGGAGCAATTCGGTTTTGATGTCACCGAAGTTGATGGTTCCGTTACCGGGATTTCGCTGCTGTTCGATGCGCGCGTCTCACTGTTCGGGCTAACGGCATCGGTTGAGGAACTTGGCCTGCACTGGCTCGGCGGTGACGTCTTCGAGTTGACCAACTGGGCGGTCGATTTGAAGGGACTGGGTGTTTCCGGGGACTTCAGTGGTCTGTCTATCGCTGGTGGTCTTCTGAAAACAGACCTGGACGGACAGATCGGCTACGTCGGAATGCTGATGGGTCGCTTCGGAGTGTATGGACTCTCCCTGTTCGGCGGATACAGCGACGACAAAGGGCTGCCTTCGTTCTTTGTGTTCGGTGCCATTCAAGGCCCCATTGGTGGCCCTCCCGCCTTCTTCCTGACCGGCATTGGGGGTGGTCTGGGCATCAAACGGGGGCTACGCGTTCCGGATGACCTGTCAAAGTTTGGCGAATACCCCTTCATCAAGGCTCTGGATCCAGCGGCGAGCGTCTCCTCCGATCCATTGGAGGAGTTGCGAAAGCTTGCCGAGTACTTCCCTCCGGAGCCGGGTAACTTCTGGTTTGCCGCCGGCATCAGTTTTACCAGCTTTTCTCTGGTGGATGGTGTCGCCGTGTTGTCGGTTTCCGTCGGCAACGGGTTGGAACTCAATCTATTTGGCCTGGCTCGAATGGCTTTGCCCAGGCCCCAGGCCGCACTGGTATCCATTGAGTTGGGGCTGCTTGCCCGGTTCTCGTCCTCCGAGGGGCTGTTCCTGATTCAGGCGCAGCTTACCGACAATAGCTGGCTGCTGTACCCCGAGGTTCGCCTTACAGGGGGCTTTGCTTTTGCTACCTGGTGGCTCGGCCCCAATGCCGGCCAGTTCGTTCTGACATTGGGCGGCTATCATCCCAGCTTTCAGCGTGACGGGTATCCGATTGTTGCCAGGTTAGGCCTGCAATGGCGGGTGTCCAACGCCATTGTGATCAAGGGTGGTTCTTACTTTGCCCTCACATCGGAAGCCTTGATGGCAGGGGTTGAGGTAGAGGTCAGTGCCGACTTTGGCTTCGCCTGGGCCCGCATTGCCTTTGGTGCGAACGCCATTGTCTATTTCGATCCGTTCTACTTCATGGCGGACGCCTACGCCCGCATTTCCGCCGGTGTGAAGATAAAAACTTTCCTGGGCACCATTCGAATCAGCATCAGCCTTGGTGCACGTATTGAGGTCGAGGGGCCTGATTTCCGGGGTAAAGCGACCATCGAAGTGGGTCCTTGCGACATCAAGGTGAAGTTCGGTAGTTCCCGCGAGATTCGCGGCATATTCGTGGGTTGGGATGAGTTCGTACCCAAATATCTGGAAGAAACCGCGCCGGGCCGGGCGCGGACTCTCTCGGGGGCAGCGGGTAAGGGGGCTTTGCCCGCTTCCACGGAGGGTGAAACCTCGGCACCCTCCAGTGACGGTAGTTATGAGCGGCCCTTCGAAGTCTTCGCGGAGTTCGAAGTGTCGGTTGTCGCAACCGGCCCGGTCACCCGGTTTGACTTCAACAACCCGGCCATCGACAAGGACATTACGCCCAAATTGCCGAGTGGCGCCGCGGTAGCGATGGGGTTGAGCCCCATGAACGCCGCTGGGTTGAAGGGTGAGTTGGAAATTCGCCTTGAGCGCAGGGTTGGAAACACCTGGACGGACCGCACCTCGGACCTGCGCCCCCTGGTGGAGGGCATGAGGGACGAAAAGACTGCCGAGGAAGGCCCTACCTATGGCCTGGAAGCCTTCCCGATCGGTGTTTGGGGGCCGCCGGAAGATCCCGAGCAACCCTCCAGTCCCATTCCGAAAGGCGACGTTATTTTCGCCGGCAGCCGGTTAAAGATGGTTGCCGAGGCGGACATGAGTTCGCAAACCGGCCCGGAAATCGATTACTACCGGGTTGAAGCAGGCCGGCGCCCACTGCCGTTGTCTGCCGCCGGTACGTTGCGGGCCGACAACCTGAACCGGGCCACCGCTTTGGGAGTTGTTGCCGAGAGCGCGAGCATTGAGGAAGCCTTTATTGAAGCCCGGAAGTATCTGTTTGCGGACGGCACCGGCGCGTTACCCGAGGGGTTGCTGGCCACAGGGCAGCGCAGTGCCAAAGCACAGGCTATCTACGAGAACTCCCGCACCGCGCCACCCATGTTTGGCACACTGATGGATGGCCTGGAGGCGTCGAATGCCAGCAACGGTTCGACCGCCTTCATGTCTCTGGATGAGAGCCCCCGGGTCATCAAACCAACGAAGCCGTTCGTGACCGGATTCATGAGCAACGGGGCGGGCGTGGCCCTGCGGGATGCGACCACAACCGTTGCGGACAAACGCATCAAGCGCCGCCCGGCACCGTCCACGGAATCTGTTCGCGGCCGACTGGGCCGCAGTCTGCCGATCAAACTGAACACAACCCATGCTCCGTCCAGCTTCAACGATCTGACGGTCGTTGTTCGCGGCTCTGTACCTCGCACCAGCGTTACCAGCGCCAGCCAGACGTATCTCGGCGGCCGGGTTGGCTCGGGTGCGGGGGCCGCCTATGTGAAGGGCCTCGGGACAGAAGCTGGACCGGTTCCACAGGCGCCCGGTAGCAAACTACGCCCCGGCGATATTGTCACCATGCGATCTCCGGATGCCGCAATTGATGGGGAAGATACCCGGCCGGAACTCAAGATCACCGGCGCGGCACGAGTGGTCATGTTATTGGGCAACGGTGCTGTGGTTGCCGATGAGCAGGTTCAGGATCGCCAGATCGCCGTCCCGAAACACACTGCGACAATTGCCGTGCAGGCCAGTGGTGGAGGCGATGGTCGCCCCACCGGTCTGAGAATTGTGGGCTGGCATGACCAGTCCAGACTGGTTCGCCTGACCGGTCGATCAGCGCTCGGGGCCGGATGCGTTCTGTCGCTTAACGGCACAGCCGGAAAAGCCTCCGTGGGATGGCATCTGGCCCAGGATGTGGTGCGTGGTGCGGCTGCCGTGTCCACCCGGTTCGATCAGACGGTTACCTGTGTTGGTGTGATTCTGAAAGCCGGTGAGGGTCGGTCTGCCAGTGATGTGGAAATAGAGCTGCACGGTGCACGGCACCTCAGGCAGCCGGTTCAGCCGGTGGTTGTTCAGGCAGGGGCGCGCTCGGTGCTGCTGTTTGAAATCAATGCCCTTGCCGGTCATTCCGGTGTTTCCGTTCGGGCCCTGCAGGGCGGTGCCCGTGAAATTGCGGGAATGATTGGGGCGGTCGCGTCGGCTGAGGCGATGGCCGAATTGATTGCGGAAAAGGGATTGCCCGCAACGGTTTCAAGGCTGCGTGCCGTTGGCGGCAGCAACTGTGAGATCGAATGGGTGCCGGCACAGGACGACTAACGCCGGGCAGATCCACGCAGGGACCGGCGAAAGAGGATAGCAAGAAGGAAGCAAGCGATGCCTGTTGGTGAAGGAAAATTCAAGCTATATGCCAAGCTGAATCCGCCTCTGGAGGCCGGACTGTGGCGAATAAGGGCCAACCAGAAATTCTCAGCGCAAACGCCGGAGGCAAGTCTGGATGCCGGCGCGCTGAAGGTGGACGAGGAGAATATCCACCTCAGGATTCGGTCGCCGCGCTACATTCTGCCGCCTGATCAGATTCTGTCGACCTATCCACCGGCCAATTCTTTTGGTAGCTATGGCAGCCGCCTGCCACAGGTGGTCATCAAAAGGCGGACTCTGCCATGGGAACGCCGCCTTGACGGCGCACTCGCCAATACACCCTGGTTGGCACTTGTGCTCATCGCCGAAGGGGAAGCAAGGCTGGAAACCGGCGTTGATGTCGCGAATTGCGTAACCGAGGGCGTTGAACTCGACGGATTAAAAGAAGTCGCCAAGGGCAACTGTCTGGCCATCAGAAAATCAATCATCGATAAGGTTTTTCCCACCAAAAAAGACGTTGACCTGCTGGCTCATGCCCGGGAGGTGGACATCCACGATACCGAACTGATGATGGGCGATGATGACGGGTTTCTTGCCGTTGTCATCAGCAACCGTCTGCCTGTGCCGGGCAAGGACGAAGACGGCAATGATGCCCCGGTGAAGTATCTGGCCTGCCTGGTGAATCTTGAGGGCCAATACGATGTGTTGTTGGACCGGTCCCCGGATCCGGTGCCGTCGTTCGTTACACCTTTCATGGTCAAGAGTACCGTTCACCAGAGTATGGCCAGTTACGACGACCATCAGGTGATGGGCACGGCTCTGGCTCCACGGGCTGCAGGAATCAATGCCGGCGACCTTCAGAATCTGACTCAGCCGGTGCCTCTGGCTCCGGGCGTCAAAGGCTCCCGGTCGACACAATTCAAGTCCGGCGCTGCGGCAACTGCCGGCGCGGTCCCATATTCCGGCTCCGGTACCTGGGCCATCAAAAAGTCCAAAGGCTCCACTTCGGCAGACATTGCTCTCAATATGGCCGAGCCCTTTCGGGTGATTCAAACCTTCGAGGCCCTGCCTTTGGACCCCGAATATCGGTTCCCGGTTTTACTGCACTGGAGTTTCACCACGACCGGCGACACCACCTTCCGATCATTGATGGAAAACCTGGACTCCCGCCTGCTTGGCGATGTTGGGCCAGGTCAGAAATCCGTGAGTGGCCGCCTGCCTCTGGAGGTTGCCGAAAGTGGGCATGTGGGTCTGGGCCACCAAACCCGTGAGGGTGACAAGGTACGGTCCTGGTACAGAGGACCGCTGGTGCCGCATCCCACCCGAAATTCCAGTGCTGATCGACTGAAGCTGGCACACAGTTCAGACCAGCTACGAGTGGTTATACCGGATGGCCGGGAAGATCTGTCACTGGCCACTGCCTTTGAAACGGGCCGTCTTCTCACACTGTCTCAACCGTCAATCATCGCTTCGTTGATGCGGTGGCGACAAAACGACTATCACGCTGCCCGACTGAAATCCCTGCTCATCAAAAACAGAACTCTCTGGGAGGAGGTGCTCGGGGCAGGCATTGATCAAATCGACCTCCGCCATCTGGGCCGGCTTTCAGGGCGTTTCTTTGCTGATGCTGTTGTGAGAACCCCTGAAAAGTTTCTGGGAAATCCAATGCCCCAAGTCGGACCCGGACGGCCTCTTGAATTCAATGGTCAGCCCACCACCGTGCTTGCTCGGGGGTTGGGGCTGCCGCCGGCCTTATTCGTCGGCGACCTGAACAAAGTTTTCGAGGGTTTGCGGGGTGTCCAAGTGCCCAAAGAAGACCTGCTTACACGTGAACTGGGCAAAGTCGATTTGCGGGAAACCCTGGAGGCGGATCTGGACCGGCAGCGTGTCGATCTGGTGTCCAGCACGCTGTCGAATGAACTGATCAACGAACACCTGACCGGCCCTGCATTTCCGGTCACAGATCGCCTGATCAGAGAGGGCTTGAATGACAATCTGGATGTGATCCTGCGGGACCGCCCCAGAGATTTCACGGATGAGGACGAGTCATGATCAACAAAAACCAGGACATCCTCGAAAACCTCGGCCAGGAGCTGGAAAAAACCGCACGGGCTCCGCTCAGCGAATTCAGGATTGACCAAAACACCGCGATGCCCGCGGAGCTGAGGAACTGGTTAGTCAGCTTGCGGCTGCTCAACGGGGTTCCATTTGCCAATCTGGTGGCGGACTCCGAACTACTCCCGCAAGAATCGATTCGCTGGTTTTACATGGATCGGCGTTGGACGGATGCGTTGGTCCAGGGCGCGCTCAGCGTTGGCACGGTGAATAGTGACGACCGCATCCAACTGGATGCCCAATACAACGCCATCCGCGCCGAACTGGATACCGAAGAGCGCAACGTACGTCGTCGCACGCTCGCCCCACGTCTGACTGGGCAAACGGGTCCCATTACCGGATTTCTGCTTCGCTCCGCCGCCGTATCCGGGTGGCCGGGCATGCATGTTCGGGCTTTTGATGTAGACCCGGAGGAGGGCGACGAAGCCCGGTTCGAAGAGGACGATCCCCGACGAATCCGGCTGCTGCGTCTGGAAAGGTTGGCCCCCGCCGTTTTGCTCTGCCTGTTTGATGGTGTTCCCAAAGTTGTTCACCTGGAGGAACCGCGCCAGGGCGTCCAGTTTGGCTTCAAACACGAGGATAACGGTAACCAACGCTCAGCAACGCTGACTCCCCGCAGGAAGAGCGACTTCAGCTACCTCGACGTGGAGGACATAGATGTGCCGTTTCGCGTGGGGTCATCCGGTGTTGTTGATATTCGGCGGCTATCCGCGGCTCTGGCTGAGCATGATGAAACCGGCGCGGGCGATGGTCTGGACAGCGCCGAGTACGCCTTGCAGTTAATTCGATTCCCATGGCGGCAGGTGTTTGGGGAGGTTCAGGTTCCACCGATATCTGCCATGTTCCGGGCGACCGTGGCTTATGAGCCCATGGTTAACGCCACATTCAAGCTGTGAGGGGGCGCTATGTTCAAACACCTGTTGAAGAAAAAGACCCTCACGAAAGCGGTCTATGACGAACGATGGGCCTGGCTGGTTCGAGCGGATACTGACCTGGCCGCCGTCAATACCTGGGACCCGGATTTGCGGCGGAACAAACGCATCCTGGTTCCCATCGATGTTCAGGCCTATGTTGCAAAAGAATCCAACCCGGAGCCGTTGGTGTCCGTGACCGGTGGGCCTGGCGACCCTGCGCCTTTTGCTGAAGGGCAGGTTCCGGAAAATGGTGTTCACCTGCACTGGGCACTTCCCGATGCGCTCCTGAGGGGGGGCGAATCAGCTGCAGGCGGCGAGCTGGAAATGACAGAGCTTCCCAACCACTGGGTTGTGGTGCGAGCGCTTTTCCCCGTCGGGATTAAACGGCCCATGATAAGAGGCTGGGTGATCGATGCAAAAACCGCGAGCATTCGGCCTCTGGGCTCCTTTAACGGATCGAATTTCGGTACCTCGGAACAGCCTACCTATGAACCTCTGGACGGGACCGTAGGCGGATCGCCCCTCTGGACCGCGTCTTATCATGCCAGTGCCAATCGTTTCGCTTTCCATGATGCCCTGGAAGATCTGCCAGAACTTCGAAAGACCGCGAAAGACGGTTTTGAGAAAGATGCCGGTACCTACACCGTTGCGGGCTGGTATACGGACATGGACAAAGATCCGCTGGCGGTGGTTAGCAAAAAAGACTTGCTGGATGTGATGGCCGACCTTGGATGGTATCTGGATCCGGAAGCCGAGCCGCCCAGCAACGAACCGGATCTGGCCGTGTTGGAACGTCTGTTATCGAAAGGGGAGATGAAGCAGCCAGCTGAGGCAACTCCAACCAGTTTTGTGGCAAAAGGCCGTGTTGAATCTTTCACTTACGCCGACATGACTCCGGAAATGGGCCTGCCGGTGGATAAAGCCTCCAAGTTGTTTATTGCCCAGAAATCTCCCACCTTCATGTCGCTTTTTCACGGCATGATTTCCGGCGTGCCCATTGGAAAGAACTTGCCGGTCATTGACGAGCGACCATCCTCAGAGGCGCTGTCGGTCGCGGCCGGGTTTGATACGGATGATCTGGTTACCGCCCTCGGCGCAGATGCCATCGGCGATAGCGTTTCCCAGAGGCGTGCCGCTGAAATGCTGGCCGCTGCCTTCACCAGCGATTTGATGGACCGTATGGGCACTCAGGACGGCCTCCGGGATATTGCCGAGAGAGAGCACGACGACATGTTCAGCTCTCGTCCGGGCAAACCCTTGCCTGCAGCCAAACTCGATCACCTGCGCGTTGAGGACTCCGCGTCGGTTAACGCAACGTCAGTCGGGCGAAAGGGGCGAGCCAGGATGAGCAAGGAGAGCACCGCCGAACGGGTGTCGCCGCTGCCTCGTTGGCGTGACAAAGTTGTCTTTAGCGAGGAAATGCAAGCGCCCAAAGCTCCACCAATCGAGCTCAGATCCGATGCGATTCGGGGTGCGCTCAAAGACCGGCGCACCGTTGAACGACCCGCACCCCGTCTTTTCATGCCCCAGCCCCCGTCGCTGGCCATAAAAGGTGCCAAGCCAAGCCTGCGCCATCATTATGACGGACTCCACGATGATAATGGCCGTTTACGGTGCCGTTACCCCAATGAGGCGGTGAAAGGCATCAAAGGCGTGGTCAAGGCGAAAGACCTGGTGCCCACGCTGGGATCGGGCGCAATCCCGCCCGAAGTGTTGACCATCGTACGTGAAGCTCTGGTTCTGAATCCCTACTGCAGCCGCTGGCTGGCCAACGCTGCCACCGACAAGGACGAGGTTCGCCCGCAGTATCAGAGCCGCATTGAAGGAGAGATGCTCCGGCTCTACTCCGCAGATGGTCGCTACGACGGCAGCGGGGCGTACACCTTGTCTGGCAGCCTTGCGGATCCGCAAGCGCCGGGAAAGGAAACCTGGCAGCAATTCTCTTTTCGGGAGACGTCCCTTAAAAAACAAATCACGGCTGAGCTGGCCGTTGCTTCTTACCTTGAGGGGCTGAGCCCGAGCCCACTGGGAGTTACCGCCTGGCGTCAGCCCTGGGTGCCGCTTTGGCTGGAATGGCGGATTGAATTGGAGGGCTCGACTTCTTTGACTGATTGGCAGCTCGATGAACTGGACATGGTGCGAAAAACCGACGCCAATGATGTCCAGATGATTGAGATTGTTGGCCGTAGCCCGCTGCATCGGGGCCTGGGGACGGCTCTTCAGGCAGGTATCAGCCGCTGGATTGCGGCGGAGCAGGAGAGGGAGGCCACAGGCGATACGCTGACGGCATCCCAGGAAAACACATTGAATACCCTGGCGGATTTCATCAAACCCCAGGATCTGGCGTCGGCCTCTCTGGATGGGGTCAGGGAACAACTCCTGGGCCTGAACTATCTGGGCGGATTCTTCTCCACGCCTGGCGCCGATGACCGGCCAGAGGTTATTGCCGATCCTTTGACCTTGTTCGGGGGAACCATCTCCTTTAAGGCGCTTCGTTTGGTGGATGCATTTGGCCGGGTCCTTGATGTGCCTACCACGGACATTCAAACCACCACTCCCCTGGAAATTCCAGATGATACCTCTGCCATGAAGATGCCACTGCGCATCCAGGGGGGCGGGCGCTGGCTATTTCGGTTGGTCGACCCGGCCTACCAGGGCGATCCGGCACTGGCTCCTGAAGCCTTTGTGAATCAATTGGAGCCAACCTTGGCGGTTAACCCTGTTGCCGGCTTTCTGTTACCTGACCACATTGATGAATCTCTCGAAGCTTTTGATACGAGGGGTAATCCATTGGGCCAGATCAGTCATCATGAGCTGACCGGAGCGGTCCGCTGGGAGCCAGCTCCGGGGAGGCCCTTGCCCCCGGGCGCTGGCCCTATGGCCGATCTGCCGCCCGATGCAACGCCCGTGGGCAATCTTGTTTCCGGGGTAATCAGGACGGATGTGCAGCATCGGAAGGGGGAGCTACCGACTACCGAAAGCTCGCTGACAGGTTTGCTCAGGGCAATCGACACCACACTTTGGACAGTGGATACCTTCAGTACCTTGGGCTCATCATCGATTGCCGGCCTGGTGGGGCGTCCCATCGCTGTGGTCAAGGCGACACTGAGGTTGGATGTACCCGACGATCTTGACGATGTGCGAGTGGATTCAATTGAAACGGCGAATACCCGCAAGGCCGCGTTCGAGGCGCTCCGGGATCAGGCGTTTCCAGTACGGCTGGGCGATCTCCAGCGCAGCGACGATTCACTGCTCGGTTATTTTATTGATGACAACTACGACCAGTTCCATCTCGTCGACAAGTCCATCGGTGCGCTGGCTCGGGAGAGCGGTCGTCGCCGAGGGCAGTTGGGTTTGCTGGGCAAGGTTCACGTGCCGGATGTCCAGCCACTGGACCATCCTTATCTGGTTGATGAGGATATCTTCTACGTCCGGCCCGGTACCTGCCATACGCTGACGCTGCTGATGCTGCCTGCTGGCAAGGTGCACCTTACCTCCGGCGTTCTGCCGAGAAAGTCACTGGCTCTCAATGACGCGTGGATCAATGATGGCCTGAAGCGCGTGATCCCCTCTGTTCGGGTAGGTCCGGTGCTTGTTGATCCTGAAGAGATTCGGTTACCCAAGGTCAATCTTCTGGGCGAGAAGCAACAGTTCACCCGTCGGACCGGCCCCTTGACCTGGCGAGACGACCCCATCGTTGCCGCGACGCAGTCAGCACTTCTGCCAAGAACACCTCACGAGTTCCAGGAGGGCTGGATTCGGATCATTGAGGAGGATCAGTCATGAGTGATGTAACGGTTGATCCTGCTCTCGCTCAGGAACGAGCGCTTGCACGGCGCCGCAAGAGGAAAGCCGAGAAGCGAAAAAACGCGGTCGCGAGGGATAGCTTCTTAACATCAATTTCGGGTTCACCCGACAAACAGGCCTTGGCGGCCTCCATGAAGGCGTTAATGGAGCGCGAGGGTATTGGTCCATTCGGCGAACCTCCGGCCCGAACGTCTGCCCGTTCTTCGGCTGGCCCTGACGCCGCCCCCATGGCGTTTCCCGCCAACAATACCAATCGGTGGGTGCCGATCGGGCCCTCGGTGGTTCGTCAGGGGCAGGCTGAGGGCAGGCCGCGAGTGTCTGGCCGGGTTCGTGATCTGGCCGTAAGCCCTGATGGCCAACGCGCCTACGCAGGCACGGCCAAAGGTGGCGTCTGGTATACCGGCGACGGTGGCGCTACCTGGGAACCCCTGGGGGGCTGGGCCAACGAGCCCAGGCGGTTCGGTGGCAACACCAGCGCATTCGCCTGTGGGTGTTTACTGGTGAACTTCGGTGCCAACGCCGGTGCTGATTTTGTGATGGTGGGTACCGGTGAATTCGACGCGATGCAGGGTGTTGATGGCGCTGATGCAATTCGCGGGGTTGGCATTCTCGCCGCATCAGGACCCGCCGCCGGTGCGGTCAGTTCGGACCCCTGGGAAACTGCGACGGGCATTGCCGCTCTGGAGGGCGTGTCGATAACACGCATGGTACGCGTTCCCGGCTCCGCACCCGGAGCTGCCGGAGATCGTGTGATCGCAGCCACTTCAGGTGGTCGGGATCTTGGCTGGAACATCCAGGGCGGCGGACTTTATCTGGGCACTCGATCCATGGTTGGCGGTAACCTCTCGTTTACCTGGTCAGCCCTGCCGTTGCCTGCCCCCGCGCCATCGCCGCCCGCAAACGGGGCCGCCATGGCCCCGGTCAATCGCGCGCCGACCGATCTGTGTTATGTCGGAAATCGACTGTTTGTGTGTTTTCGAAGCTCAGGCATTGCGTTCTCAGACGATCACGGCAACACATTTAACTGGATTACGCAGAACTTTCTTCCGGCACCGACTGTCCCGGCCACGGGAAGATTGGATGGAAGAATGAGCATGGCGGTGAATGATGACAACACCGCTTTGTATATTCTCGGTGAGGTGACCACTAATCCCGCCGGTGGGAATCCTGTGCCCCATATCTGGCAAATAGCAAATCCGGGTGATGCCGCGCCCGTTGCCAACCCATTGAATAACGTTCCATCCGCCGCCAATCTCTGGCCCGGCCAGCGTGACTATGATCAGGCCATCGTCGTTACGACCCGGAATACGGCTCTGGTTCCACCGCCGGTACGCACAGACCGGGTCTATATCGGCGGGTCGCTCATTCAGGTCAATAACTGGAACGCGTCCATTTGGGCTTTCGACGTGAATGGCAACAACCTCGTACCGTCTCCGGGCGTTTCCGATCAGCCAGTCGGCACGAACGCAGGAGCCACACAGCCTGGTCTGATCGGTGATGCAGTCCACCCGGACGTTCATTCTCTCAGGAAAGCCACCAATGCAGATGGATCCCGGCAAATCTGGGTGGGTTGCGATGGCGGCGTGTTCGTTTCCCTGCGCGATGGGCAAACCAATACCTTCAGCAGCCGAAACGTAGGCCTTGCGTCCATCGAATCTATCTTCAGTGCCAGTCATCCCACCTCCAGCCATTTTTCGATGCTCGGTTGTCAGGACAATGGCCGACAGGTCCGGGTGGGAAGCACCGTCTGGGAGATGAAGACGTCGATGCAGGGCGACGGTGGTGGGGTAACATTTCACCCGGTTCAGTCCCACTACGTGATGGGGCAATTTGCCAATGCGGATTGGGCCTGTGACCCGGCGGGCCGATACCGAGCGCCGTGTAATCTGATCAACAACGATCCGGAGTCCAATGCCAGTAACTTCTATTCGGGTATCGATACTGTTCGACGTGCGGCAGGGAACCTGGGAAGGGTAGCGCTGGGGACCAACAGGGTTTGGGTGACCGACAATCTGGGTACCAGCAACCCGAACACGTGGAGAGTGTTACCCATAACCGCCGCTGGCACCTTTGTGCAGTGGCGGGATGGCCGTCCGGGCAACCGAACCCCGAGCACTGCAGCCAACATGGCCTTTGGGGTACCGCCAGCAGGTTTTGGGCCGGTGGTCACGGTGAAATGGGTCGATGAGCGCACTCTGTTGGCCTTATTTAATCAGGGGGTTATCCGTTACAGCGAGGATCCCGGTAATGCGGGGCGTTGGACGTCAACCGCGTTGATCGGCCCGGGCGTTGCGGCGCCGGCTGCGCCACTGGTAACACCGCAGGCTACGTTTTTCACAGATATTGCTCCAGTTCCGGGAACCAGCGATTTCTATCTCGTGACAACCGGCCAGACCAATACCTGGACACCGGCGGTTCCAGCTACGCCAACATCCGCAGCGGTGGCTGCCGTTTCGCCAACCGCTGCTGCAGACTCCTGTTTTTATTACGATGACGCTGCTGGCGGTTGTCGGCTGACAGGCCTGGGTCAGGCCCTGCCACCCATGCCCCCTCTCGCAACCAGTCCGATCGATCCGGCGTATTCGGTTACGGTTGACCCGGCGAATCCCAATACCGTGTACGTTGGTACGTCGACAGCGGTATGGACGGCAACCAGAATCGCGGGCAATGCCCATGGCCCATGGCAGCTGTTTGTGAACGGTCTGCCGGAAGCGGTCGTGCAGGACCTTCACATCTGGCAAGATCCGTCCGGCGCGGGCACGTCGCCGAGGTTGATGAGGGCCACCTTGCAGTCCCGGGGCGTTTGGGAGGTCAATCTCGCTGCAGCTGAGCCCGCCCGAACCTATGTGCGGGTGCACCCAAGGGATGACCGCCGCATGTTCCCGACCCCCATGCAAAATCCGCGTCGTCGTCCCGGGGCCACGGCGGAGCCGTTTTTCGCGAGCCCGGATATCGTTGTACGGCCAGAGGCACCGGTAGGGACAGCGCCATCGTTCCGGGGAACCAACATCTGGAACGGCAATCTGCGCTACCAGCTCTGGACGTTCCAGACCGCCTTCCGGTGGATTTACCCCAGCGTTATCCCAAATGGTGAGTGGAGTGACCAAATGGGTGATCTTGTTGAGCGCCACCGCCGCTTGAGAGGCATTGCAAACCCGGGCGCAAGACGAATAGATGCTGCCTTGTGGGCTGACGTCATGGCCAACGCACTTGACGAGAACGGCTCGCCGGGTGTCTACAGGGCACCCTGGCAAAATGCAGCCGTACCGGCGTTACCCGGTTCGGAGATTGACCTGATGGAAACAGTGGTACCCCGGCGAGTCAGGAACTCAGTCTGGCAGGTATACCGCGAGCGAAGCACCGTTGATGTCTTGCTGCACCATCGAGACACCCGGCCGGTAGCAGCAAACGGAGCGTTTGTGGTGCTGTTATGGCGTTCCGGAGCCTCTCAAAACACGTTGCTGGGAACGGATTGCACAAACGTCGTGCCCTTTGTCCGCAGCCTGACCGGCGGAGCGCCGCAGCCAACACCTCCGGGATGGAACGTGGCGCTGGCGGCTGACGGCACGCCATTGAACCGTTTGTCGGTTGACCTGGCTGCTCGAATGCCACGAGCCGTGTCGATCAACGTGGACTTTTCCGGCGTTTCGACCGGTCATCGGATACTGCTCCTGGCTGTTGTCGGCTCAACAAACGATGTTTTTTCGGCAGTACCAACGGGTCCGGTTACCTCCGTGGAGAATCTGGTGCGCAACTGGCCCCATGCTGCGGCACGGGTTGTCAGCGTCTGGCCTCGACCCGGCAATCAACTTTTCCCTTAAGCAAGGACGCACCGATGGAACTTGATGCGATATCTCTGATCCTTCTGGCGCTGGCCATCCCGGCGTCGTTTATTGTCTCCGCTGCAGCGGGCCTCGGCGGTTCCCTGATTCTGGTGCCCGCCATGATGATGGCCATCGGTACCAAAGAGGGGATCGCCGTGGCTGCTTTGTTGTTGGCCTGCAACAACGTTGCGAAGGTGGCGGTTTACCGGAAAACCCTGCCCTGGAGGGCCTCCGGCGCTGTCATCATCGCAGTTCTGCTGGGCACCGCACTGGGCGCGACTCTGATGCTTAAACTGCCAGAGCTATGGATTCGGTATGCCGTTGCGCTGGTGATTGTTGTCACCCTCTTGTGGGAGTTTTCGCCCTATCATCGCGCGAAAAAAGCCTGGGGGGTTGGGCTAGCGTTCTGTTCTGGCGCTACCTCAGGTATTTCAGGTACTTCGGGGCCGCTCAAGGGCGTTGCACTTCGCAGCCTGCAGCTTGAGCGTTTTTACTTTGTGGGCGCCGCCTCTCTGGTGTCCCTGGTCGGCGACACGACCAAGGCCGTGGTGTTCAGTCAGTCCGGCTTGCTGCAAACCGAGCATCTGGTTCTGGCAGGTATTCTGGTACCGGTAATGGCGGGTTGTACCTTGCTGGGAAGAACCATCAACAGGAAACTGGGAGAACGCTGGTATAGCGTTCTGTTCTGGACCGTAATGGGCGGCTATATCTTGCGACTGGTGACATAAATGGCGGACCCAAAAGAGAAGAAGGGAGTGGGAAAACACCATTCTTTGACTGACCAGGCACCTGAAAAGCAACCTGCACGAGACGCAGCCGACAAGGTGGCCTCCGGACAACCGGCTGAAAAACCTGATTTCGATCAGAAAGATCAAAACATTTCGCCGCGTCGAAAGGCGCCGGGGCCCGGAAAAATCTCTCGTCCGTCATCGGAAAGCCAGCCGGAGCCGGAAGCCGAGGGAGAACCGGATGAGCAAACATCGGCACCGCCTGAGGCCGTCATCGATGAGGGTTCAAAAGGCCGGAAAGGCAAGAAGCCATGACAGCTATCGTCGATACCAAGCGGTTGAACAGCGGCGACACCGGGGGACAGGCAGGTACAATCCTGGAACCCGCTTTGGCATGCTCAGGTAAACGCATTATCGTCACGGGCAACTGGTTCTGTTCCCGATCCACCGATGGTGGCGACAACTGGGTGTTTGTAGACCCCTATACGGAATTGCCTCCCGCAGGTGCTGGATTCTGTTGCGATCAGCTCATTCACTACTGCTCTTCCAGACGGCTCTGGATCTGGCTTCTGCAGTTTTCCAAGACCACCCAAGGAAACCTGATTCGTGTCGCTGTCAGTTCATCCGGCGCGCCTGGTACATGGACCTGGTGGGATACAACTCCGACGGACATCGACGAACAGTGGTCGGGGACCTGGCTGGATTACCCCGATCTGGCCGAATCAGATAACCACCTCTTGCTGTCGTTCAACGTGTTCAGCACAACCACGGACCGCTGGCAAAGAGCGGTGGTGTTACGACTGTCCCTGGATCAATTGAAGGCGCGTGAAGCGATCTCCCGGGAAGCCTGGTCAACCGAAGAATTCGGATCTCTCCGTTTTTGTCGGGGCATGGGAAGTACGGCGATCTTTGCCAGCTTGAGCTACTTTCAGCCATCTATCGAGGTGTTCCGATGGCCTGACGACGAAGAGGATGTCTCGCAAGTTTCCGTCGCTGTGAGGCATTGGCGTGACGGCCCCTACGCAAAACCTGATGATGCGACAAGTCAATGGATGAATCGCATGGATGATCGCGTTCTCGGAGCGTGGGAGTCAGGCGGTGTTCTTGGTTTCGTCTGGGTGGCCTCGGCGGATGTTCAGCACCCTTTTCCCTTCGTACGCGTGGTGAGAATCCGGAAGAGTTCGAATGAGCTGATTGATGAGCCCGATCTGTGGAATTCGGACCGGGCCTGGGCTTATCCGTCCGTTTGCCCGAACCAACGGGGCGATGTGGGCATAGTAGCGGTGTGCGGTGCCGGAGGCAGCCATCCAACGCTGGGGGTTGGGTGGCTGGATGACAGCGATTCAAATGCTTTGCCAAACTGGCAGATGGCTCTGGGGGATGCCTCTAGCCACCAGCCCCACGCTCGAGCATGGGGAGACTACCTCGATATCCAGCCAGACCCACGCCGTAAAACCTATTGGATGGCGTCCGCCTTTACTCTTCAGGGAGGTGGGGGAAGGGCAAATATTGTTCCGCAGGTTCTGACATTCAAGCCATAAAACCATTGGCTGCCTGAGCGTTATTTTGTGGGAGGAACAGTTGGACGAACGGCTACTTATAACCCTTGACCGTCTGAGGAGGAGATACGGCCCCATGATGGTTAACAACTACTAAGAGAGGATACCCGATGAACTCAGCCGTCGTTCGCATATTTTCCATTTTCGCCGTTTTGCTCGCGTTTCTTACAAGCGCCGCCTCGGCTGAGCAGAATCTTTACCAGCAGTTGGCGAAGATGGCCGGGGAGTGTCGGTCCGCAAGGAGTGTAGAATGTACTCAAGCATGCCTGCGCCCGTCGAGGGAGCTCAGGCACGGCAAGACGGTTCCAGAATCCGACATTGAGGCATGTCGGGCAGCCTATGCGAGTTTTGAATCGACCAAACCCACCCCCGAGCCGGTCTGGGAGCCCGAGTATGTGCCAATGCCAGATGTAGTCGGCATTTTCCGTGGGGCTTTGGTTGACGCCAAAGGACGCGATGACTGGAAACGTTATTGCCGCTCCTCAGCTCAGATCAATGGCAAGGCACTCCAGATGCGAGGTATCTCCAAAGGCGCGACTGTGAGGGTGTCGGGGGTTCGCTACGTCACCAACCCGACACGCAGCTTCGACAGGGCCAAACTCGCATGCCACGCCGACAGCGTTGAAGTAGTGTCCAACCCCTGATTGGAGGGATGAAAGGGGCGCTTGCCTTTTGTTTCTTGTCAGAAAATGGGCTCACCAGTCGCCTTGACCGCGTAGAAGAGGCAATCGCTCTTTGCAATCACCGGGTTGGTGGTAATCATAAAGGCTTTGATGGCCTGCGCGGGGAAGATTTTCCCCTCTCTGACCTGAAAAACCTGCTCCATGTTCTCTGTCCGGTTATGGCCGATGGCGTTGAGTACGCTGAGGCCTTTTTTTCCAATCCATCCCAGCGGCTCATTTGGCGATACGATCCCGAAATTTCGGTGTTCGATGTCTGGTGGCAAAGTGAGGTCAGCCCGGCCGGAGGGTTCAGTAAGATATTCTATGGTTGCTTCCGGAACCAACTCCACCCGAATCGGATTTCTTAGTACCTCCACGTCCCACTCCGCCTTTTCAAGTGATAACACGTCTGGCCTTGAGGCATACCGCACGAGGCCCTCATACGCCAATTGATGGGCCTGATCATCTTGGGACCCACCACATTCGATGGTTACCGTTGGGACTTCCTGCTCGGAGTATTCCATCAGGGCACCGAGGCGAAGATCTGTCATTATGAGGCGGTCTGTGAACAGAGAGGTCAACGCCTGGTGGGCCGCATCATTGGTGATGGTCACCGCGAAAGCCGGCCCTGTGCCTGAGGTGTTGTGTACGTCCAGCAAGCATTCCGGGTTCGCGTCATGAAGTTCTGACAGCATGGCCTTTGCAATCGCGCCTTCCTCTCCCGCGAACGGTTCTTTGAAACAGCGGTTGAGGTCACGTCCCGCAGGAAGCTGTCGCAGTGAGAGGGTGG
The DNA here is from genome assembly GCF_009617755.1 of Marinobacter salsuginis. Lineage (NCBI taxonomy): Bacteria > Pseudomonadati > Pseudomonadota > Gammaproteobacteria > Pseudomonadales > Marinobacteraceae > Marinobacter > Marinobacter salsuginis. The sequence continues at coordinate 434,318 of NZ_BGZH01000003.1, read as the reverse complement.
GCGGGATTTTCGCAGGGTAGACGCCGCCCAGGAGAAACAGCATGTTGACCTCAGGGGTGTGCTGCTCAAGCAGCCAACGGTGAAGCGCAAACAGGCCCGAAGGCTCATTACCGTGAAGCAGCGTCGCCATGGCCCGGGTGCGGGAGCGATCGCGACCAGCAACACGGACAACCGTGGGTTTCTGCAGCTGCTCCAGCCATTCAAGAGGGGAGCGGCCCAGCATGCGGGGTGAGGGATCATGCAGATAATCGAGTACGTTCGAGTTGCTCACGGTGACAATGTCCATTCATGGATCGGCGTATTTTTCTTCTGGTTGGCCATGTAAAGAGACAGCATAGTTCGGAAGGCGTCATCGGGGCTTACAGTCTTGAACAGGGACTCGGTGATGTGGCGCTGCCACCGGGCGCCCGACATGGCTGTTTCAATGCGGCCTTCGATGATTCCCAGCAGGCGGCGTATTTCCGATTCGTCCACGGCTGTCTGCGCAAGGGCTTCACAGGCCCGGGGCAGAAGCTCCCGGGCAACGGTTAACAGGGGCGTATCCTGCAACTGCACCTGATCCTTGTGAGGCCAGATGATTTCTGCCCCGACGCCATATTTTGCGGCGCGGTAAAAATTGTGTTCGGTGTAATGGAAGGGGAGTATCGACGTCAGATGGCCGATGTCATCCAGCACGGCCAATGCTGCCCCTATTATGAACAGTCCGTTCGCGCACATATCAGCGGCAGTTGGGCCTGCAGGCATGGAGCGAATCTCAATGCGTAGATGGCCGCCTTCGGTATGGTCATAGATGGCCCGGTTCCAGGGCCAGGTGGTTCCCTGGTGCAGTCGCAGTTCGGCCAGTTTTGGCACTTCGCCACGATCAATCACCGCCATCGGATCTTCCTCCGACATCAGGGGAATGATGGGTGGGTAGAGCGATGCCGAGGCGGCAAAAAGCTCCCAGGCGCTGCGCGTCCAACCGTTTCCGTAATAGACCCGTGGCGGATGGCGCCAGGTTTTATGGTTGGGTGATCGGCTGTCGATGGATTGTTTGAACAAGGCAATCCGGGTTTCGTCCCACAGGTGGTGGCCAAACAGACTGGGTGAGTTGCTCGCCAGAGCGAGGACCACCGGCGTGACGAGTTGTACGGCATTGAAATAATCCACAAAACGATGGGCTGGCACGCGCCAGTGCAACTGGAAAGAGGTGTTGGCGCCTTCCATGTAGACATCGTCGGCCTCCAGGTTAATCACATCGTTACCGCCAATATGGATGCTGAACGGCTCGCCCCGTTGTTCGAGCAATGCTTTGGATAGCGCGTGATAACGAGGTTCGTCTGTCATCACCTGCGCACCCATGTCGGACTGGCGAAGTGTCGGCAAAATGCCGATCGGTACCAACTCTCCATCCAATGGCGCGGCGTGCTCATCGATTCTCCGAATCGCAGTGAGCAGCTCCTGCTCCGTTCTGGCAAACGGTGATCCCTTGAAGGCCTGGGGGCTGAGGTTGTATTCGAGATTGAAGCGGTTGAGCTCAACCGTAAGCTGGGGGTCCTGGACTCTGGCGGCAATGTCGGTGTTGATTGGTTGCACGCGCAGGTCAGAGTTTACGATGTAGAACTCTACCTCGGCGCCAATGGAACTCTCACCCTCACCAAAGCCGGGCCGGTTCAAAAGACGAGTGAGCGCTTTCAGGTCTGTGCGGACCTTGGCGGCAAAACGTTCAAAGTCTTCCGGCGCAAATTCCGTTGTCTTGATCGACAGTCCCACGGCAACGTCTTCTCCAGCGCTGACTTACCTTGATAGTAGTGGAAGATGCGCCGGGTACCAGTCCGGCGCGATCAAATTTGACGCCTGTCTGTAACAGATGCCTCTTATAACTTTAAGTTTTTACGGCAGCAATAAATCATCTAGTTAAGGCATTGTTGTTTTAGAACTCCGACCTTATCTTTGCGTTCTAACAAAGCGCCATCTTTATTCCTCTGGCGTATATCAAGATTCCGAGTTAACTGGGAGCTCTGCCTACTATGCCGAATTCAATTTTTTCTGGTTCCAAAGCCCGTAAGGGCCTGTGGTTCAGTGCGCTGGCGTTGGCGTTCTCGCTGACGGGGCCGGCTTCTGCCCAGGAGCGTGAGCTTCTGAACTCCTCCTACGATATTGCGCGCGAGCTGTTTGCCGAATACAACGTTCTGTTCCAGGACTACTGGAAGGAAAAAACAGGCGAGACAGTCGATATCCAGCAGTCACATGCTGGCTCCTCCAAGCAGGCGCGCGCCATTCTTCAGGGCCTCGGTGCCGATGTGGTGACCTACAACCAGGTCACTGACGTGAACATTCTCGCCGAGCGCGGCAACCTGATTCCCGAGGATTGGGCATCACGCCTGCCGAACAACAGCTCTCCTTACTATTCCACCATGGCGTTCCTGGTGCGTGAGGGTAACCCCAAGAACATCCAGAACTGGGATGATCTGATCCGGGAAGACGTCGAGCTGATCATGCCGAACCCGAAAACCTCCGGTAACGGCCGCTACACCTACCTGGCGGCGCTGGGCTTCGCCCAGGACAAGTTCGGTGACGACCAGGAGAAGATTGACGCGTTCCTGAGCGATCTGCTTGGTCAGGTGAAGGTCTTCGACTCCGGCGGCCGTGGCGCCACCACCACGTTTGTCGAGCGCGGCCTGGGTGATGTGCTGCTGACCTTTGAGTCCGAAGTAAACAACATCCCGGAGCTGAACCCGGACAAGAACTTCCAGGTTGTGGTTCCGAAAGTGAGTTTCCTGGCCGAGTTTCCGGTGACCTGGATCGACAAGAACATTGAGAAGAAGGGCACAGAAGAATTGGCTCAAGCTTACTTGAAGCATCTTTACTCCGAAGAAGCCCAGCGCCTGCTGGCCGGCTTCAACTACCGGGTGCATAACGAAACCGTGAAAGCGGAAGTGGCTGACAAGTTCCCGGAACTGAAGCTGATGCCGATTCAGGACATCGCCGGCAGTTGGGAAAACGCCATGGAGACCCACTTTGCCAGTGGCGGCAAGCTGGACCAGTTGCAGCGTCGCCGCTAAGGGATGCGCATCTGATCCATGGCCACCACTGACGTTTCGGAGCGCCCTTCAAAGCGGCTGAGCGCTCCCGCCACCAAACGCGTTTTGCCGGGGTTCGGACTGAGCCTCGGCATTTCGCTTTTCTTTATCAGCCTGGTGCTGCTTCTGCCCATCAGCGGCCTGTTTATCCGTGCCGCCGGCATGGGGTGGGAGCAGTTCTGGTTTGTCATCACCGATCCCCGGGTGGTTGCGTCCTACAGGGTGACCGTCCTCGCGGCGCTGGCGGCCTCCCTTTTTAACTGCGTGTTCGGCCTGCTGATGGCCTGGGTGCTGGTGCGTTACGAGTTCCCGGGTAAGCGGCTGCTGGATGCTATCATGGATCTGCCATTTGCTCTGCCAACCGCAGTGGCCGGGATCACACTGGCGACCCTGTTTGCCGAAAGCGGTTGGTATGGGCAGTACCTGGCCGAGCTTGGAATTGAAGTCGCCTTTACGCCGGTTGGTATTGTGGTGGCCATGGCGTTTACCAGCGTGCCGTTCGTGGTGCGCACGGTTCAGCCGGTACTTGAGGAAATGGCACCGGAAGATGAAGAGGCGGCGATGAGCCTGGGTGCTTCGGACATGACGGTCTTTCGGAAGATCCTGTTTCCCACACTCTGGCCGGCTGTTGTAACCGGCGGTGCGCTTTCGTTTGCCCGAAGCCTGGGGGAATACGGTGCGGTCATCTTCATTGCCGGCAACTCGCCCTACATGAGTGAAGTGATCAGTCTGATGATCTTTGTTCGCCTGGAGGAGTACGATTTTCCGGCGGCCAGTGCCATTGCCGCGGTCGTGATGACGGTATCGCTGTTGCTGCTTCTGGCGATCAACGTCTGGCAAGGGCGCTACCTCAAGCGCCTGCACGGAGGTTAGGGTATGGCTGCGCGTAAACATCGTCGCGTGGGCGATAGCCCGCTGGTTCGTCGCATGCTGATCGGTTTGGCTGTTGCTTTGACCGTTCTGTTGCTGTTCATGCCCCTGGTGCTGATTTTTGTGCAGGCGTTTGCCGAGGGCTGGGCCGGTTACGTCAGCAATATTCTCAACGAGTACACGCTTCACGCCATCGGTCTGACGCTCGTGGTTGCGCTGCTCACCGTGCCGCTGAACATGGTATTCGGCGTTTTCCTTGCGTGGCTGGTGACCCGTTTCCGGTTCCCCGGGCGCAAGCTGCTGACCACACTGATTGATATTCCATTCGCTGTTTCCCCAGTAGTTGCCGGTCTACTTTTCCTTCTGCTTTATGGCAGCAATGGCTGGGTAGGCCAGTGGCTTGGTGAATACGACATTCAACTGATGTTCTCCTGGCCAGGCATCGTGATGGTTACGGTCTTCGTAACCTGCCCGTTTGTGGCAAGGGAACTGATTCCACTGATGCAGCAGCAGGGCCGGGAAGAGGAAGAGGCCGGTGTGGTACTGGGTGCCTCCGGCTGGCAGCTGTTCCGGCGGGTCACCCTTCCAAATATCCGCTGGGCGCTTCTTTACGGCGTTATCCTCACCAATGCCCGGGCAGTGGGCGAGTTTGGCGCCGTATCGGTGGTTTCCGGCAATATCCGGGGCGAAACCAATACGCTGCCGTTGCAGGTAGAGCTGCTTTACCAGGATTACAACACGGTGGGCGCGTTTGCAGCTTCGTCACTGCTTGCAGGTATCGCGCTGATCACTCTTGTCGTGAAGGCCATTGTTGAATGGCGTCAGAGTCGTAACTAAGGGTTTCCAATGAGTATCGAGATACAGGGTATCAACAAGTTTTTCGACAAGTTTCAGGCCCTGCATGATATCAATCTGACCATTCCGGACGGCCAGCTCACGGCATTGCTGGGTCCCTCCGGCTCGGGCAAGACTACGCTACTGCGGATCATTGCCGGCCTGGAAACCCCCGAGGCGGGCAGAATTCGGTTCAGTGGCAGGGATGTGACCGACCTGCACGTGCGGGACCGGCGCGTGGGGTTCGTGTTCCAGCATTATGCGTTGTTCCGCCACATGACAGTGGCCGAGAACGTGGCCTTTGGCCTTAACGTGCTTCCGCGCAAGGAGCGCCCGGGCAAACCGGAGATCCGCAAGCGGGTGAAAGACCTGCTGGAGATGGTGCAGCTGGAACATCTGGCGGGCCGTTACCCGGCGCAACTCTCCGGTGGCCAGAAGCAGCGTATTGCGTTGGCCCGGGCCATGGCCATGCGGCCGGAGATTCTCTTGCTGGATGAGCCCTTTGGCGCGCTTGATGCCAAGGTGCGGAAAGACCTGCGCCGCTGGCTGCGAAGTCTGCACGACGAGCTGCACTTCACCAGTGTGTTCGTGACCCACGATCAGGAAGAAGCGCTGGAACTCTCCGATCAGGTGGTGGTGATGAGCAATGGCCGGATAGAGCAGGTTGATACGCCCCTGGAGCTTTACGGTCGTCCGGACAGCCGGTTCGTGTTCGAATTTCTGGGCCAGGTGAATGTGCTTTCCGGCAAGATCCGCGAGGGCGTCATGAGCCAGGGCGACGCCTGGATTCGCTTACCTGAAGGCTGCGAAAACGACGACGCCCAGCTCTATCTTCGGCCCCACGAAGTTCGCCTGACCCAGTCCGCCAGTGACCAGGCCCATCTGCCGTTCCGTATCGAGGCCATCAACCTGATCGGTGCCGAAGTGCGGATCGAACTCAAGCCCGATGGTTGGGAGTGTGACGAGTTGTGGGAGGTTGGCATCAGCCATACCGAGTTCAACGCCCGCCAACCCCAGCGCGGTGATCGCTGCTTTGCGGTGCCGGATGTCGGCCACCTGTTCTGTGAGCATTCGCCCGAGCCCAAGACCCTCGAGTGGCGTTAGTGCCCCGATGGCTGGAGCAGGGCGCCGGCCATAATCTATAGTTTCCTGATGAGGGGGCGCCGCCCCCCCGGATGACTCGTCCGACATCATCGGCGTATTCCACACCCGGGTGGAAACCATCAGGAGGATGTAATGCCATTACCCGCCCCGTTAACCGGAGACCAGGTCTATCACGCTTGTCCAGAGGAAAAACTGGATTTCCTGACCACCGATGACCTGCAAGACCTGGATCAACCCTACGGTCAGGACCGGGTTCTGCGAGCACTGGAATTCGGCGCGGGTATCCGGGCTGAGGGTTTCAACCTGTTTGTCCTCGGGCCCGCCGGGGCAGGGAAGCATGAACTTGTTGAGCGCTTTCTTTCCCGGCACGCAGCCAGGCAACCGGTTCCTCCGGATTGGTGCCATGTCTATAACTTCCGCTTTTCAGATCGGCCGGGTGCGATCCAGTTGCCAGCGGGGCAGGGACAGCAATTCAAGAAAGACATGAGTGATCTGGCTGAGGAGCTTCGCACGGCCATTCCGGCGGCCTTTGAGAGCGAGGAGTACCAGGCCCGCTTACAGGAGCTGCAGGAAGAGATGGCCAAGCGCCAGCACCAGGGGCTGTTCGAGATCCAGGAAGAGGCCAACCGCAACAACATTGCCATGATCACCACACCAGCCGGTTTTACCTTTGCCCCCATGCGCAAAGGTGAGGTGATCGATCCCGAGGAATACAAGAAATTCTCCGATGAAGAAAAGCAACTGGTTGAATCCAAGGTTGAGGAACTGCAGAAAAAGCTGCAGCAGACCATCCAGCAGATTCCCAGGATGCGGAAAGAAGTGCGTGAGCGGGTCCATGCCCTGAATGAAGAGATGGTACAGCTGACTCTCGGCGGCCCGATCGGGGAACTGAGGGAAAAGTGGTCACATCTCCCGGAGGTTGTCGATTACCTGGACGCGGTCCGAGAAGACGTGGTGGAGCATGCCGAATCCTTTCAGGACAGTGATAACGGGCCACCGGCAGGGCTGCTGGCGCGGTACAAGGTCAATTTGCTGGTGGATAACGCCGAAACCGTCGGCGCGCCGGTTATCTACGAGGATCTGCCCAATCATCAGCACCTGGCCGGGCAGATTGAACATCGGGCCCGTCAGGGCAACCTTTATACCGACTTCACGCTGATTCGCGGTGGTTCCATGCACCGCGCCAACGGCGGCTATCTGATCATCGATGCCCGGCGGGTGCTGACTCAGCCCATGGCCTGGGAAAGCCTGAAGCGGATTCTGTCATCCGGTGAAATCCGCATCGAGTCCCTGGAGCGGCTCTATGGATTGGTAAGTACCGTCAGTCTGCAGCCGGAGCCGATTCCCGTGTCGGTCAAAGTGGTTTTGCTTGGGGACCGGATGCTGTACTACCTGTTGTCCCATTACGATCCGGATTTCCTGGACCTCTTCAAGGTTGAGGCGGATTTTGAGGATGATCTTGATCGTAACGATGACTGCTACAAACTCTACGCCCGGATGATCGCCACCATGGCCCGGGCCCTGAAAATGCGGCCGCTGGAGCGAGGTGCCGTAGCCAGGCTGATTGAGCATGCAAGCCGGCTGGCGGCGGACCAACGCAAACTGACCGCCCACGATCGCGTGCTCCGGGACATACTCAGTGAGGCTGACCATTGGGCCAGCCAGGCGGGCGCCGATACCGTCGAGGCCAGCCATCTGCAGCAGGCTATTGATGAGCGGGAATACCGGGCCAGCCGGGTTCGGGAAAGAAGCCGGGAGCAAATCAGCCGGGGTGTGGTGATAATTGCCACTTCGGGAGAAGAAGTGGCTCAGGTGAATGGCCTATCGGTACTCAGGCTGGGCGCGTCGATGTTCGGACAGCCCACCCGGATTACCGCTACGGCCCGGCCGGGCAAGGGGCAGGTGGTGGATATTGAGCGGGAGGCAAAACTGGGTGGCCCGATTCACAGCAAGGCCGTGATGATACTGTCCCGGTTCCTGGCAAGCCGGTATGCCGGTGATGGTGAGCTGTCGCTGTCGGCGAGCCTGGCTTTCGAGCAATCCTACGGTGGTGTTGAGGGCGATTCCGCTTCGGTGGCAGAAACCTGTGTACTGCTTTCAGCCATTTCCCGGGTGCCAATCAGGCAGTCCTTCGCCGTAACAGGATCCATGAACCAGCATGGTGAAGTTCAGGCGGTGGGTGGCGTGAATGAGAAGATCGAAGGCTTTTTCGATGTCTGCAGGGAAGCAGGTGGGGTTGGGGGCCAAGGCGTTCTGCTGCCGGCAAGCAATGTTGAGCACTTGATGCTCAGGGCCGATGTCAGGCAGGCGATTGCCGAGGACCGATTCCGGATCTATCCGATCTCCCATATCAACGAAGCCATTGAGCTTTTGACCGGCCTGGAGGCCGGGGAGCTGGACAGTAATGGCGAGTTTCCAGCTAACAGCTTCAATCGCCGGGTCGCCGAGCGCCTCGAGAAATTTGCGGAGGCCAGCAAAAAGCGGGATAGCAATGGAGATGCAAACAACGGCGGAGGTAAGGACAGTGACTGACACACCTGGAGCTCGGGCTGTGAGCAGTGATGAAGCCGGCCGTGTGCTTGTACTGCTGGATGGCTCGAGAATGAGCTATGCGGCGTTGAAGGCTGCGGCAGAGATTGCAGGGTCCACCGGTGCTGAAGTGCTTGGCGTGTTTGTTGAGGAACTGAACCTGTTGCGAAGTGCGGGGTATGGGTTTGCTCGAGAGGTGGGGGCTTCGTCTGGCGTCAGCCGCCCCTTTGATCCGGCCGGCGTTGAGCAGCGAATGCAAAGGCTGGCCAGCCAGGCTCGGCGCGCTTTGGCTGGCGCTGTAGCGCCATATGGCGGCAAGCACACGCTCAGCATTGCCCGTGGCCATGTAATTGATGAAGTGCTGGCTCTGGCTGGGCCCCGGGATCTTCTGGTGCTTGGCCGAGTTGGTTGGTCCTCGGCGCCGGGGGCGCGCCTGGGGTCAACGGCCAAGGGGCTAGTTCGTCGTTCGCCGGGCAGGGTTCTGCTCTGGTGCGAACATCGCGTTTTGCCGCAGGGCCGGGTAGTGGTTTTTCTGAATGATCACAGGGAGGCCAATAGCCGCGCGGTTCAGGCAGCAGCTGAGGCTATTCGGTATTCCCATCGGCCGGTAACGATGTTGCTGGGGGCGGGACCGGATATTCCACCCGAGGAGCGGCAACGCATACTTCTGGAGCTGGGTATTCCAGAGCGGGACCTTCGTGTACGGTCGCTGCCATCAACGGACCCAGTTACCGTAGCCGGTATTCTGCGCGAGGAGAAAGCAGTTCAGCTGGTGCTTAGCCGTGATTGTTCTTTGCTTCAGGAACCTGGCGCGGAGCGGTTGCTGGTGGCACTGAACCTTCCGGTGACTGTGACTCCCTGAATCCTCAAGCAATCTTGCGAGCGTCTTCCTTGCGCAGGATATCCTCGACGTCTTCGGCAGAGAGGGTTTCGTGCTTCAATACGGCCGCGGCGAGGGCTTCCAGCTGGTTTCGGTGCTCGGTCAGGAAGTCCAGGGTAGCCCTCTCCTGCGCCAGTAGTTGGGACTGGATTTCCTCATCGATCATCTCGGCCATCTTTTCACTGAATTCCCTGGGCATGCCCATCTCCCGGCCAAGGAACACATGCTCTTCGCCAATGCTTAAGCCGAGGGGGCCGATTTTTTCACTCATACCCCACTGGCCGACCATTTTGCGTACCAGAGCGGTGGCTTCCTTCAGGTCGTTCTGGGCCCCGGTGCTGACTTCACCATAAATCAGCTTTTCCGAACAGCGGCCACCAAGCATCACCTTGATGCGATCCTTGAGGTAACTCTCGTTGTAGGTGTAGTGGTCTTCCCGAGGCGTTTGTTCGGTCACCCCCATGGCCATGCCGTGAGGGATGATCGTTAATTTGGTGAGTGGGTCGGCGTTGGGCATGTAATAGGCCATGATGGCGTGGCCGCACTCGTGGTAGGCAACCGCCTCCCGTTCCTTCGGCGTGAGCTTGGTGTCCCGTTCTTCGCCGAGAATGATTCTGTCCCTTGCCAGCTCAAAGCAATGGGCGTTCACCTCGTGCAGGTTTTCCCGGGCTGCCGTCAGCGCGGCTTCATTCACCAGGTTTTTCAGGTCCGCCCCGGAGAAACCGATCGTGCGCGCAGCCAGTTGTTCCAGATCGACATCGTTTGCCAAGGGTACCTTGCGCACATGAACCTTCAGGATGGCCGCGCGGGCCTCCTTATGGGGGCGATCCAGGGTGATCTTGCGATCAAAACGCCCCGGGCGGAGCAGGGCGCTGTCGAGCACGTCCGGCCGGTTGGTGGCAGCCAGTACCAGAACATTCTCGTGGGCCTCGAACCCGTCCATTTCCGTGAGGATCTGGTTCAGGGTCTGCTCTCTTTCATCATGACCACCACCCAGGCCCGCGCCCCGTGATCGGCCAATGGCATCGAGTTCGTCGATGAAAATCAGCGCCGGCGCGTCTTTCCGGGCTTCCTTGAACATGTCCCGAACCCGCGCGGCGCCAACACCCACGAACATCTCGATGAATTCCGAGGCGCTGATGCTGTAGAAGGGCACTTCGGCTTCGCCGGCGATGGCCCGGGCCAGCAGTGTCTTGCCGGTGCCGGGCGGGCCGACCAGAAGCACGCCCTTGGGCATGACAGCACCCAGTGCCCGGTATTTTTCGGGAGATTTCAGGAAATCGATGATCTCGGCAATTTCCCGCTTGGCGGATTCAATGCCGGCGACATCATCGAGTGTTGCCGTCGAGGTTTCCTTCCGGGCCCGTCTTGCCTTGGAACGGCTGAAATCAAATGGCCCACCACCCTGGGTCATCCGCTTCTGGGCGGCGCCCCAGAACCAGAACATCAGGGCCAACAGAAGGATCCAGGGCAGGAATCCGCGGATCATTTCCTGCCACCAGGGTAGGCCGGAGGGGGTGGCCCGGATTACAACTTCGTGCTCTTCCAGCAGGTTGAGCAGGGCGGGGTCTTCCATGGGCGGGCGGATGGTCTGGAACCCCGGGGTGCTGGTCCGTGCGGGGCTGTCAGAGCTGAAGTCTGCAGCACCGCTGTCGGTAAACAGACCGGTGATGGATTCCTCTTTCAGAGTGACTTCCGCCACCTGATTGTTCATCACAGCGGTCTTGAATTCGGAATAGGCCAGGTCCTGAAGCCGGGGTTGTCCGCCGTCCTGAAGCCAGAGCACCATCAGGAAGATGGCGGCACTGAGCCACAGGAACGCAAACTGGTTCGGGATTGCCGGCTGTTGGTTCTGGTCCGGCTTCTGTTGCTGGTTGTCTGGCCCACCCGGTGCTGTCATCTCGGTCTCCGGTCGCCCTCCATGATCTTAGCCACGAAGACGGATTTTCCGTAGGTCTCGAATGACCATTTCATGGTATCCGAGAGCACGCCCATTACCTCATCATAGTCGCCGAAAATCTCGGTGCTCATTCGCCCCGGGTAGACTTCCAGTCCGGTCTGCTCCAGGCGCGCGATCAGGTCTTTGATTGGCTGCTTGTACTCCTCTTTCAGGGGATAGCAGCTCAGCTGTACAGAAAGATACATAAAGCCTCCTTTCAGGTTAGTGACCCTGGTCAATTGCCCGCTAATAGCCCATGGCCGACGAAGTGCTCCTCCTCGGGTCCGCGCCACCATTGAGAACACCGTCTTCGTCAATCAGGATGCTCTGGATGGCGCCCATAGCTGATCCGCCTACCACCTTATGCCCGCGTTCCTCCAGCAGTCGAATGGTGTCCGGGCTGATGCCCTGTTCGATCCGGATTTCATCCGGCAGCCACTGGTGATGCATGCGGGGTGCGCTCACGGCGGTCTGAACGTTCATGCCATGATCAATCACATTGAGGATCACCTGCAAGGTGGTGGTAATGATCCGGGAGCCCCCGGGGCTGCCGGTAACCAGAACGTTCTTGCCATCCTTTTTCACGATGGTGGGCGACATGGAGCTCAGCATGCGCTTGCCGGGCTCAACCTTGTTGGCTTCGCCGCCGATCAGACCATAAGCGTTGGGTACACCGGGCTTGGCACTGAAGTCGTCCATTTCGTTGTTAAGCAGGAATCCGGCGCCTTCCACCGTAATGCCGGATCCGTAACTGAAATTGATGGTGTAGGTGTTTGATACCGCGTTGCCCCATTTATCCACCACGGAAAAATGGGTGGTTTCAGGACTTTCCCAGACAGCCGGCTGGCCGGGATTGATGTCGCTGGCTGGTCGTGCCCTGTCCGGATTAATGTCTTTGCGGAGTTCGTCTGCGTAGCCTTTGCTGGTTAACCCCTCCAGCGGCACCTCCACATAATCGGTGTCGCCCAGGTATTTTGAACGGTCGGCGTAGGCCAGTTTCATGGCTTCGGCCATGTGATGAATGGCATCCGCGGAGTTATGGCCAAACTCGGCCATCGGGAAGCCTTCCAGAATATTCAGGATCTGGACGATGTGGGTGCCACCGGAGGAGGGCGGCGACATGGAGAAAATATCGTACCCGCGATAGTTGCCGTAAACCGGCTCTCGGACTACCGGACGATAGTCTTTGAGGTCCTGGCGCGTGATGAGTCCGCCATTTCGTTCCATCTCGCCGGCAATCAGATCGGCGGTTTCGCCTTCGTAAAAGCCTTTCACGCCATTGCCGGCAATGCGCTGGAGTGTTGCCGCCAGTTCTGGCTGTCGAAAACGTTCGCCGGGCTGCCAGGCGCTGCCGTCTTCCTTATAAAAGGTGTCACGGGTGGCGGGCCATCGCTCGAGTCTCTCCCGGGCCTGCTCCAGACCTTCAGTAAAACGCTGGGGCACCACGAAACCCTCTTGGGCAAGCTTGATCGCCGGCGCCAGTGCCTGCTTGAGGGTAATGGTGCCGTGGCGCTCCAGCGCCAGTGCCAGGCCGGCAACCGTTCCTGGAACCCCTGCGGCCAGGTGGGTAAAACGGCTGCGGTTCTTGACCACCTCGCCGGATTCGTCCTGGAACATGGTTTCTGTGGCGGCAGCGGGCGCTTTTTCCCGATAATCAATGGCTTCCGGATCTGAGCCGTCGCCCTTGGAAATCAGCATGAAACCGCCACCGCCAATGTTGCCGGAACGAGGCTGGGTGACCGCCAGTGCGAAACCGGCGGTAACGGCTGCATCGATTGCATTCCCGCCGTTTTTCAGCACTTCCAGAGCCACCTCGGTGGCCAGTGTATGACTGGTGGCAACCATGCCCTGGGTTGCGGTAACCGGGTGAAACCGTTCACCCTCGAGAATGGCCTGTCCGAAGGCCGGCGTGGTGGTAATTAAAAAGGCCAGGGCGGCCGCAATCGAAAGGCGGCCTGAGCGCCCCGTGGAGACGTTTTTGATTGTGCGTTGGTAGAGGCCTCTGTCCATATCTCCATTCCTCGTTTCTGGCGTTCAGATAGGCTATGATAGCCGGTCATTTTCATAGGTGCGTACCGTTAACCTGCCGTTAATGTCGGCGGTGATTCCCCGACGTACCTGCTTTCCCGGATTTCAGTTAAGGAAAGGCTTTCATGGAGCATACCTATCGTCTTGTGATTTCCTGCCCCGACCGGGTGGGAATTGTCGCCAAGGTGAGTAATTTTCTGTCTACATACAATGGCTGGATTACCGAGGCGAGTCACCATTCCGACACGCAAACCGGCTGGTTTTTCATGCGGCACGAGATCAAGGCCACCTCGATACCGTTTGGTCTTGACCAGTTCCGGGCGGCGTTCGAGCCGATTGCCCGCGAATTCAACATGAACTGGCACATCGCCGATTCGGCCCAGCCGAAGAAAGTGATCCTGATGTGCAGCAAGGAATCCCACTGTGTGGCGGATCTTTTGCACCGCTGGCACAGCAAGGAGATCAACGCCGAGATAGTGGCGGTCATCTCCAACCATGACGACCTGCGCCGGATGGTGGAGTGGCACGAGATTCCGTATCACCACGTACCGGTCAGCAAGGAAAACAAGGCAGATGCCTTCGCCCATATTGATGAGCTGTTCCAGAAATACGAAGCCGATGTGGTGGTGCTGGCGCGCTACATGCAGATCCTTCCCGGCGAGCTCTGTGAGAAATACTCCGGCAAGGTGATCAACATCCATCACAGCTTCCTGCCGTCCTTCGCCGGTGCTCGCCCTTATCATCAGGCCTACAGTCGCGGTGTTAAGCTGATTGGTGCCACCTGCCACTACGTGACCCAGGATCTCGACGAGGGCCCGATCATCGAGCAGGACGTTATCCGGATCACCCACAGTGACTCCATCGAGGATATGGTCCGCCTTGGTAAGGATGTCGAGAAGAACGTGCTGGCCAGGGGTCTGCGTTCTCACATCGAGGATCGGGTGATCACCTACGAAAACAAGACAGTGGTGTTTGATTAAGGCTGCCTCACAGTTGCCCCGGAGAGGGTGCGACTGTGGTAGACTTGGCGGCTTGTTGAAGAATAACTATGGGGCCCGGAAACGGCCCTGACACGACTTCCAGATAACGCAAAGGAACCTTTCTCGATGGGTGAGTTAGCCAAAGAGATCCTGCCGGTCAATATTGAAGACGAGTTAAAACAGTCCTACCTCGATTACGCCATGAGCGTGATCGTCGGGCGGGCGCTTCCGGATGTGAGGGATGGCCTCAAGCCGGTTCACCGCCGTGTCCTGTTCGCCATGTCCGAACTGAACAACGACTGGAACAAGGCCTACAAGAAGTCCGCCCGTGTGGTGGGTGATGTTATCGGTAAATACCACCCCCACGGTGACTCTGCGGTATACGACACCATCGTTCGTATGGCCCAGCCATTCTCCCTGCGGTATCCGTTGGTGGATGGCCAGGGTAACTTCGGTTCCATCGACGGCGATAACGCGGCCGCCATGCGTTACACCGAGATCCGCATGGAGAAGATTGCCCACTCCTTGCTGGCGGATCTGGACAAGGAAACCGTCGATTTCGTTGATAACTACGACGGCACCGAGCGGATTCCCGAGGTTCTGCCTACCCGGGTTCCCAACCTGCTGGTGAACGGTTCCTCCGGTATCGCCGTTGGCATGGCCACCAATATTCCGCCGCACAATCTCACGGAAGTCGTGAATGGCTGTCTGGCGCTGATTGATAACCCGGATCTGACCATCGATGAATTGATGGAATACATCCCGGGCCCGGATTTCCCGACCCAGGGCATTATCAATGGCCGTGCCGGCATTGTTGAGGCCTACCGTACGGGCCGTGGCCGCATTTACATCCGCGCCCGTCACGAGATCGAGCACGACAACAAGACCAACCGCGATGCCATCATCATCACCGAGCTGCCGTATCAGCTGAACAAGGCCCGCCTGATCGAGAAGATCGCCGAGCTGGTGAAAGAGAAGCGTCTTGAAGGTATCTCCGAGCTGCGGGATGAGTCCAACAAGGAAGGTATCCGGGTGGTGATCGAGCTGCGTCGGGGTGAGAACCCGGATGTTGTGGTCAACAACCTGTTTGCCCAGACCCAGCTTGAGACCGTGTTCGGCATCAACATGGTTGGCCTGATCAATGGTGAGCCGAAGACCCTGAACCTGAAGCAGTTGCTGGATGCGTTCGTTCGTCACCGTCGTGAAGTGGTGACCCGCCGGACCATTTACGAACTGCGCAAGGCCCGTGAGCGCGGCCATATTCTGGAAGGCCTGACCGTTGCCCTGGCCAACATCGACGAGATTATCGAGCTGATCAAGGCCTCGCCGTCTGCCGCCGAAGCCAAGGAAAAGCTGGTTGCCAAGGGCTGGTCCCCGGGCGATGTGATGGCCATGCTGGAGCGTGCCGGCCAGGACGCCTGCCGTCCGGATGACCTGCCGGAAATCTATGGCCTGCGTGAGGGGCTGTATCATCTTTCTCCGGAACAGGCCCAGGCGATTCTGGATCTGCGTCTGCACCGTCTGACCGGCCTCGAGACCGAGAAGCTGCAGAACGAGTACAAGGAAATTCTCGAGAAGATCGCGGATCTGCTCGATATTCTGGGCGACCCCGAGCGCCTGCTCCAGGTCATCCGGGAAGAGCTGGAAGCGATCGTCAGCGAATTTGGTGACGAGCGTCGTACCGAAATCACCAGCTCCCGTCGCGACCTGACCATCGCCGACCTGATTGATGAAGAAGATCTGGTGGTGACCATTTCCCACAGCGGTTACGCCAAGACCCAGGCCGTTGAAGACTATCAGGCCCAGCGCCGTGGCGGTCGCGGCAAGGCAGCCACCTCCATGAAGGACGAAGATTTCGTCGAGAAGCTGCTGGTGGCCAACTCCCACGATACGATTCTGTGTTTCTCCAACCGTGGCAAGGTTTACTGGCTGCGGGTGTTCGAGATTCCACGCGCCAGCCGGGCATCTCGCGGTCGGCCCATGGTGAATATCCTGCCGCTGGAGGAAGGTGAGCGTATCACCACATTCCTGCCGGTTCGTGATTATCCGGAAGACCAGTTCGTCCTGATGGCCACCTCTGCCGGTGTGGTCAAGAAGACGCCGCTGCCGAACTTCTCGCGTCCGCGCAGCACCGGTCTGATTGCCCTGTCCCTGGACGAAGGCGATACCCTGATCGGCGCGGCCATTACCAAAGGTGATGCCGAAGTCATGCTGTTCTCGACTGCCGGCAAGGCGGTGCGCTTTAACGAGGAAGCCGTTCGCCCGATGAGCCGGACCGCCCGTGGTGTTCGCGGTATCAAGATGCCCGAAGGTCACCATGTGGTGTCGCTGATTATTCCGCAGGAGGGCGGGGTTATCCTGACCGCCTCGGAAAACGGCTACGGCAAGCGGACCGCCATTGACGAGTTCCCGACCTACAGCCGGGGCAGTCAGGGCGTTATTGCGATGCAGTGCTCCGAGCGTAACGGTAACCTGGTAACGGCCCTGCAGCTGTTTGAAGGCGACGAGATGATGCTCATCTCTGACAAGGGCACGCTGGTTCGTACCCGGACAGACGAAGTGTCGGTTCTGAGCCGGAATACCCAGGGTGTTCGCCTGATCAAGCTGAGCCAGGAAGACGAGCGCCTGGTGGGCGTTGAGCGGATCGCGGAAACCGACGACGAAGAGCTCGACAGCGAAGGCAATCCGATTGTTGCCGACGAGAGCCCGCAAGAAGGTGACGAAGGTGAGAGTGCCGGCGAAGAATAAGCCGGCACTTGCCACAGACAGATTCAGTAAGACGTGAGAGAAAGCAGCAACATGAGCAGGGCGTATAACTTTTGTGCAGGTCCGGCCACCTTGCCGGAAAGCGTGCTTCGTCAGGCGCGGGATGAAATGCTCGACTGGCGTGGTACCGGCATGTCGGTGATGGAAATGAGCCATCGCAGCGACGAGTTTGTCCAGATTGCCGAGACTGCTGAACAAGATCTGCGTGAACTGGCCGGCGTGTCTGACGACTACGCCGTTCTGTTCATGCAGGGCGGGGCGTCCAGCCAGTTTTCCACCATTCCCCTGAATCTGCTGGGCGAAAAAGGCTCCGCTGACTACGTGAACACCGGCATCTGGTCCAAAAAGGCCATTGCCGAGGCCAGTCGCTATGGCAACGTGAACGTAGTGGCGAGTTCGGAAGACAGTGGCTTTACCACGATTCCGGACCAGTCATCCTGGCAGATCAGTACTGACGCGGCGTACCTGCACTACACGCCGAATGAAACCATCGGCGGTCTGGAATTCGATTTTGTTCCGGACAGCCCGGCGGTTCCGTTGGTGGCGGACATGTCTTCCACGATGCTTTCGCGCCCGGTGGATGTGTCGAAATTCGGTCTGATCTATGCCGGCGCCCAGAAGAATATCGGTCCCTCGGGTCTGGTGGTGGTAATTATTCGCAAGGATCTCCTGGGCAGGGCCCGCAAGGAGACACCGACCATGATGAACTACCAGGTGATCGCGGATAACGGTTCCATGTACAACACCCCGGCCACTTACTCATGGTACCTGGCCGGCCTGGTATTCAAGTGGCTGAAAGAGCAGGGCGGTGTGAAGGCGATGGGTGAGATCAACCTGCGCAAAGCCCGAAAGCTCTATGACTTTATCGATACCAATGAGTTTTACGCCAACCCGATTGACCCGCGCTTCCGGTCCTGGATGAACGTTCCATTCACCCTGGCTGATGACGCCCTGAATGGTGAGTTCCTCAAGGGAGCGAATGCCCGTGGCCTGTTGAACCTGGCCGGACATCGCTCGGTTGGCGGTATGCGTGCGAGCATCTATAACGCGATGCCCGAAGCCGGTGTCGATGCGCTGATTAACTACATGACCGAATTTGCGAAGGAGCGTGGCTGATCATGAGTGACGAGCAGGTTCGGCTCGGAGAGCTGCGGGACGAGATCGATCAGATTGATCAGAAGATCATGGAGCTTATCAGTGCCAGGGCCGCCTGTGCCCAGGAAGTAGCCCATGTGAAGATGACCGCTAATCCGGGACAGGACGTCTTTTTCTACCGCCCGGAGCGGGAAGCCCAGGTACTTCGGCGCATCAAGGAGCAGAATCCGGGGCCGCTTTCCGGTGAGGAAATGGCGCGTCTGTTCCGGGAAATCATGTCCGCCTGTCTGGCGCTTGAAAAGCCCATGCACATTGCCTTCCTGGGGCCCATTGGCACCTTTACCCAGGCGGCAGCGCTCAAGCATTTCGGTCACTCGGTGGTCAGCGTGCCACTGCCGGCTATCGACGCGGTGTTCCGGGAGGTTGAATCGGGAGCTGCGCATTACGGTGTGGTACCGGTCGAAAACTCCACCGAGGGAATGATCAACCATACCCTGGATATGTTCATGTCCTCGCCGCTCAAGATCTGCGGTGAGGTTCAACTGCGGATCCACCATCATCTACTGGTGTCTCCGAAGCACGGCGACCAGGAAATCACCCGGATTTATTCCCATCAACAGTCCTTTGCCCAGTGCCGGCAGTGGCTGGATACCCATCGCTACGGTATTGAGCGGGTTACCGTTTCCAGTAATGCGGAAGCCGCCCGGCGTGCCGCCGAGGAGCCGGGAACAGCAGCCATTGCCGGAGATATGGCGGCCGAGCTCTATGGTCTGCAAAAGCTGGCAAACAGCATCGAGGATCGACCGGACAATACCACCCGATTCCTGATTATTGGGCGTGAGGAGGTGCCGGCCAGCGGTCACGACAAGTCGTCCATTCTGGTGTCCATGCGCAACAAGCCGGGGGCGCTGTATCAACTCCTTGAACCGTTCCATCGCCACGGCCTCAGCCTCACCAGGATAGAAACGCGGCCGTCGCCGAGCGGTACCTGGGCCTATGTGTTCTATATCGATTTCGAGGGACACATGGAAGACGAGCAGGTCCGTAAGGTGCTGGCGGAAGTGGATGAAGAGGCGGTTGAGCTCAAGCGTCTGGGCTCCTACCCGATTGGCGTGCTTTGAGTAGTTGCAACAGCCTTTTTGAGCAAAGAATGTCGAGGACAATGTATGGCGATTGATTACCAGAGTCTGGCGGTTCGCGGCGTGCAGGCGCTCTCACCCTACCAGCCTGGCAAGCCGATCGAAGAGCTGGCAAGGGAACTGGGTCTCAACCCGGCGGAAATCATCAAGCTTGCCAGCAATGAGAACCCGCTCGGGCCCAGCGAGAAAGCCCTTGAGGCGGCGCGGCAGGCGTTGTCGGAACTTTGTCTGTACCCCGACGGTAACGGATTCAACCTGAAACAGGCGTTGTCGAAGCGTCTCAACGTTGGAATGGATCAGATTACCCTTGGCAACGGCTCGAACGACGTTCTCGAAGTGATCACCCGCTGTTTCGCGGATGCTGATTCCGAAGTTGTTTTCTCCCAGTACGCATTCGCCGTTTATCCTCTGGTGACCCAGGCTATCGACGCCAAGGGCGTTTCTGTGCCTGCCCGGGAATGGGGGCACGACCTGGATGCGATGGCCGAGGCGGTCACCGATCGTACTCGCCTCGTGTTTGTCGCTAACCCAAACAACCCCACGGGTACGGTTCACACAGCGGAAGCCATTGAGTCGTTCCTGAAAAAGATTCCCGAGAACGTACTTGTGGTCCTGGATGAGGCCTACTGCGAATACCTGACGGGTGATCAATACCCGGATGGCGTCGAACTGTTGGACCGCTTCCCGAATCTCATCGTTTGCCGCACGTTTTCCAAGGCCTGGGGGTTGGCCGCACTCAGGGTGGGGTACAGCATCTCTTCACCGGCCATTGCCGACATTCTCAATCGGGTGCGCCAGCCGTTTAACGTGGATACCGTTGCCCTGTCCGCAGCCACGGCTGTGCTTGAAGACGAGGAATATCTCCAGCGTTCCCGCGATGTGAATACAGCCGGTCTGCGTCAGTTGCAGGACGCATTCGACCGGATGGGACTCAGCTACATACCGTCGGCCGGGAATTTCGTGGCCGTGGAAGTGGGAGAGCAGGCCATGGGCGTGTACCAGTCTCTGCTCGCTCACGGCGTGATTGTCCGGCCCATCGCGGGCTATGGCATGCCCCGGCATCTGCGGGTGTCTGTCGGCCTTCCGGAAGAGAACGAGCGCTTTATCGAGGCGCTGGCCCAGGCCCTGACCGCATCGGGGCTAAGCGACTGATATGGTGTCTTCCGAGCCTTTGTTCAAGCGGGTCGCGGTGATTGGTCTGGGGCTGATTGGTGGCTCCCTGGCCAGTGCTATCCGTCGCAACGGGCTGGCCGACACGGTCGTTGGCGCGGACCAGCGTCATGAGGAACTGCAGCTTGGCAAAGAGCTGGCCGTGATCGATCAGGCGGCCACGGCGGTGTCTGATGCCGTGCGGGGTGCCGATCTGGTTGTGCTGGCTGTACCAGTCAGGGCAACCCGTGCGGTTCTTGAGCAGATTCGTCCCGCATTGGAACCGGACGCCATACTGACCGACGTGGGTAGCACGAAGTCCAGCTTCGTGAATGATGTTGAGGCTGTGTTCGGCAGTCTTACGCCCCGGGTCATTCCCGGCCATCCGATTGCTGGCTCCGAGAAAAGTGGCATTCGGGCGGCGAACCCCGAGTTGTTTGCCAACCACAAGGTGATTCTTACTCCGCCTGAAGACGTCAGTCAGCCGCATCTTGCCCGGCTCAGGGCCTTATGGGAGGGCTGCGGGGCCACGGTGCTGACCATGTCGGTGGCGTATCACGACGAGGTGCTGGCAGCCACCAGCCACCTGCCGCACCTTATCGCTTTCTCCCTGGTGGATACCCTGGCGGGAGAAGACGAAAATATGGATATCTTCCGGTACGCCGCTGGAGGCTTCAGGGACTTTACCCGGATTGCCGCCAGCGATCCGGTGATGTGGCACGATATCTTTCTGTCGAACCGCGATGCGGTTCTTCGCGTGATTGACCACTTTACCCACGACCTCGAACAACTGCGCACTGCCATTGCCAATCAGGACAGCGCCACGTTGTTGCGGGTTTTCAGTCGCGCCAAGGCGGCGCGTGAACATTTTTCGAAGATGCTCTCAGGACAGGCTTACGTGACAAACAACAGTGAAAAGCAGGTGACGTTCCGTCTTCAGCCCGGTGGCGCGATTACCGGTGATATCCGGGTTCCGGGCGACAAGTCGATGTCGCACCGTTCGATCATGCTGGGCGCCCTCGCGGATGGCGTAACCGAAGTGAAAGGATTTCTGGAAGGCGAGGACAGCCTGGCCACGCTTCAGGCGTTCCGCGACATGGGCGTGACCATCGAAGGCCCGGACGACGGTTTCGTACGAATTCACGGCGTTGGCATGCACGGCCTCCAGGGCCCAAGGGGTCCGCTGTATCTGGGTAACTCGGGAACCGCCATGCGGCTGTTTGCCGGCTTGCTGGCAGCCCAGCCCTTTGATTCCGAGCTGACCGGGGATGCGAGCCTCTCTGGCCGCCCGATGGGGCGCGTTGCCGATCCGCTCAGGGCCATGGGTGCGGTGATCGATACCGCAGAGGGTGGTCGCCCGCCGCTGAAAATCCGTGGCGGCCAGACGTTGCAGGGAATCCACTACGAAATGCCAGTAGCCAGTGCCCAGGTGAAGTCATGTCTCCTGCTGGCCGGTCTTTATGCCGAGGGCAGTACATCGGTCACCGAGCCTGCTCCCACGCGCGATCACACCGAGCGCATGCTGGCGGGCTTTGGCTACCACGTTCACCGGGACGGTGCGACGGCCAGCGTCAGTGGTGGCGGTAAACTGACGGCAACCAACATTGATGTGCCTGCCGATATTTCTTCATCGGCGTTTTTCCTGGTAGCGGCGAGCATCGCTCCGGGCTCTGATCTGGTCCTGCGGCATGTTGGCATGAATCCGACCCGGGTCGGTGTGATCAACATCCTGAATCAGATGGGTGCCAACATCGAGATTCTGGACGAGCGCGAAATCGGTGGCGAGCCGGTTGCTGACCTGCGGGTCCGCTCAGCGGAGCTGCAGGGAATCGATATTCCGGAAGATCAGGTGCCCCTGGCCATTGACGAATTCCCGGTGCTGTTCATTGCCGCCACCTGCGCCAAAGGGCGCACGGTTCTGCGGGGCGCGGAGGAGCTTCGGGTCAAGGAAAGCGACCGCATTCAGGTAATGGCCGATGGCCTGGCTGCCCTGGGTGTGGAAACCACCGTAACCCCGGATGGCATCATCATTGATGGCGGGCAGACCATCGGTGGCGGTACCGTGAACAGCCACGGAGACCACCGTATTGCCATGTCTTTCGCAGTGGCATCGCTGCGCGCCGCGGGAGAGATCACAGTCACTGATTGTGCGAATGTGGCTACCTCTTTCCCGGGATTTGTGGAACTTGCGCAGGGAACGGGGATCAATATCTCAGCCGAGGGGGCTGAATAATGGTTGAAAGCAGTGCGCCGGTGATCACTGTTGATGGTCCTGGAGGTTCGGGTAAAGGCACGATCACCCAGATGCTGGCCCGAAAGCTTGGCTGGCACTTGCTTGACAGTGGTGCCTTGTACCGGCTGACGGCCCTGGCGGCGGTACGTCAGGGTGTGTCTCTGGATGACGAGGCTGGCTTGGTAAAGGTCGCCGCTGGACTCGATGTGTCGTTTGAGCCCACGCCTGCAGGCGAGCCGGTCAAGGTTATTCTGGCAGGGCAGGATGTGACCGCAGATATACGTACAGAATCGGCTGGCGATAATGCCTCGAAGGTGGCCGTGATTCAGTCGGTCCGGGACGCTCTTTTGCAGCGCCAGCGCGACTTCCGGCAAACGCCAGGCCTGGTGGCTGATGGTCGCGACATGGGGACGGTGGTGTTTCCGGATGCCCCGGTAAAAATCTTCCTGACGGCAAGCGCCGAGGAGAGGGCCCAGCGGCGCTATAGCCAGTTGAAGGACGCGGGTGTCGATGTTAATATTGACGCCCTTTTAGAGGAGATACGGGTTCGTGATGAACGGGATATGAACCGTTCCGCAGCCCCTCTCAAGCCCGCAGATGATGCGCAAGTCATTGATTCTACGGGGTTGAGTATAGAAGAGGTGTTGGACAGGTGTATGGCCGCAGCTGGTCAGGCCTGACTACACCTTTTTGTCGTTGAAATGCCGGATGTAGCGCTATCTGCCAGCCACAGGCTTAGTCCGGAACTTGTTAACAGACCGTGTTGCTGGTGGCACGGAGTACACTTGCGTTTATCATATAGGACTCATAATGAGCGAGAGCTTTGCGGATCTTTTTGAAGAAAGCCTGAAAGAAATTGACATGCAGCCAGGTTCCATCGTCCAGGGAACCGTTGTAGACGTCGATAACGACTGGGTCACCGTTAACGCCGGACTGAAGTCTGAAGGCGTTATCCCCGCCTCCCAGTTCCTTAACGAAAAAGGCGAGTTGGAAATTGCTATCGGCGACGTTGTCGATGTAGCTCTCGACGCTGTGGAAGACGGCTTCGGTGAGACCCGTCTGTCCCGTGAAAAGGCCAAGCGTGCAGAAGCCTGGAAGGTACTCGAGAAGTCCTTCGAAGCTGAGGAAGTGGTTAAAGGTATTATCAACGGTAAGGTCAAGGGTGGTTTCACCGTCGATCTGGCCGGTATTCGTGCCTTCCTGCCTGGCTCGCTGGTAGACGTTCGCCCGGTTCGCGATACCGCGCACCTGGAGAACAAAGAACTCGAATTCAAGGTTATCAAGCTCGACCAGAAGCGTAACAACGTGGTTGTTTCCCGCCGAGCCGTTCTGGAAGCTGAGAACAGTGCCGAGCGTGAAGCTCTGCTGGAAACCCTGACCGAGGGT
This sequence comes from Marinobacter salsuginis, assembly GCF_009617755.1. Classification (NCBI taxonomy): domain Bacteria; kingdom Pseudomonadati; phylum Pseudomonadota; class Gammaproteobacteria; order Pseudomonadales; family Marinobacteraceae; genus Marinobacter; species Marinobacter salsuginis. The sequence continues at coordinate 410,324 of NZ_BGZH01000003.1, read as the reverse complement.
ATGGAAATCAAGGGTATCGTCAAGAACCTGACTGACTACGGCGCGTTCGTAGACCTGGGTGGTGTTGACGGCCTGCTGCACATTACCGATATGGCCTGGAAGCGCATCAAGCATCCGAGCGAAATCGTGAATGTTGGCGACGAAATCAGCGTCAAGGTCCTGAAGTTCGACCGTGAGCGTAACCGTGTTTCCCTCGGCCTCAAGCAGCTGGGCGAAGATCCCTGGGTTGATATCAAGGGTCGTTACCCGGAAGGTTCCAAGGTCAAGGCACGCGTTACCAACCTGACCGACTACGGCTGCTTTGCTGAGCTGGAAGAGGGTGTTGAAGGTCTGGTTCACGTTTCCGAAATGGATTGGACCAACAAGAACATCCATCCGTCCAAGGTTGTCCAGGTAGGCGACGAAGTGGACGTGATGATTCTGGACATCGACGAAGAGCGTCGTCGTATCTCCCTGGGTATCAAGCAGTGTGTATCCAACCCGTGGGAAGATTTCTCCAGCAACTTCAACAAGGGCGATCGCATCTCCGGTAAGATCAAGTCAATCACTGACTTCGGTATCTTTATCGGTCTGGATGGCGGCATCGACGGTCTGGTTCACCTGTCTGATATCAGCTGGAACGAGACTGGCGAAGAAGCGGTTCGTGAATACAAGAAGGGTGACGAAGTTGAAACCGTTATCCTGTCTGTTGATCCGGAGCGTGAGCGTATCTCCCTGGGTATCAAGCAGCTCGAGAGCGATCCGTTCGCCGAGTTCGTACAGCTGAACGACAAGGGCTCCATCGTTAAGGGCACCGTGTCTGCAGTAGATGCCAAGGCTGCTACCATCGCCCTGAACGACGAAGTTGAAGCGGTACTGAAGGCCTCTGAAATCAGCCGTGACCGTGTTGAAGACGCACGCAACGCGCTGAAAGAAGGCGAAGAAGTTGAAGCGAAGATCATCAGCATCGATCGCAAAAACCGCATCATCAACCTGTCTGTGAAGTCCAAAGACGTTGAGGACGACAAGCAGGCCCTGGAAAATGTGCGGACCAAGACTGCCGAAACTTCTTCTGGTGCGACCACCATCGGTGATCTCATCAAGGAGCAGATGCAGCAGCAAAACGCCAACAAGGACTAATCGTCCGGTTGGTATGAAAAAAACGGGCTCTAAGAGCCCGTTTTTTTTGTGTTTTTTTCTGGTTTGGCTAAACTAGGTAGTCATGGGAATCCGGTAACCGACGGCCGAATAAAAACGAAAGAGGGAAACGCCTCATGACGAAGTCCGAACTGGTCGAGCTGATTGCTTCGAAGCAGACACAACTCTCCGTTAAAGATGTCGAACTGGCTGTAAAAACCATCATTGAGCACATGTCCCAGTCGCTTGCCGATGGTCAGAGAATAGAAATCCGGGGATTTGGCAGTTTTTCCCTTCACCACCGGGCCGCGCGTACCGGGCGCAATCCGAAAACCGGTGAGGCCGTCCAGCTGCCAGCCAAGTATGTACCGCACTTCAAACCCGGTAAGGAATTGAGAGAGCAGGTCAACGACAGCTTGAAGAAAGGCTTTTAACAGCTGCTCAGGGAACGCGTATAATTTGGGCCCTCAGGCCCCTTGGGAGTGCTATCGCTATGGCAGGATTGCAGAAGATCCTCATTATTCTGTTGGTTTTGGTCCTGGTTCTGCTGGCACTGGTATTCTCGCTCAACAATCAAATGGCAGTCTCCCTCAACTTCCTGCTGTTTGAGACCCAACCCCATGGCGTTGCCGTCTGGATTATCATGGCATTTGTTGTCGGTGCCCTCGTAGGCGTGCTGATGACCATGCTGGCCACCGTTCGAACCTCGGTGTCCCGGCGAACCCTTCAGAAACGACTTGATCGCGCCGAGCAGGCATTGGAGAAATCCAGGGCCCAGAACGACCGGACTCTTTAATGGATATCGTACTTCAGTGGCTGCTGCTCACTGTCGCAGTCGCCGTTGGCTGGCTTGTGGGCCGGCTGGGAAGCAATGACAACCGATCCGGAAAAACGATTTCCGACGAGGAATCGGTTAAGGACCGTCTCCAGTTTCTGTTCACCAACTATTCCGACCAGGCCGTTGAAAACTTCGTTCAGTCCCTTGCGGTAAACAAGGACACCGTCAGTTTGCACCTGTCCATCGGAAGCCATTTCCGTAACAAAGGTGAGACGGACCGCGCCATACTGATCCACCAGAATCTTCTGGCCAGGCCCGAGTTACCTCCGCGTTTCTCGCCACAGGTCACCCTTGAGCTCGCCCGGGATTACCTGAATGCCGGTCTGCTTGACCGTGCTGAGGCACTGCTGCATCAATTGATGGGTGACAAGGAGTATGGGCGGCATTCCTCGCAACAGCTTATTGATCTCTACCAGCAGGAGAAGGAGTGGGCTAAAGCAGCCGAGGTCGCGCGAGCGCTTACCCGGGGCGATGCCGACCCGGCCATGTTCAAGGTGCTGGCCTATTTAACCTGTGAGCTGTCCGAAGAGTCCCTGAAGCAGGACGACCGGTGGGCTGCGCAGAAGCTGGCCAGGGAGGCGCTCGATTACGATCGCTCCTGTGTTCGGGCCAACCTCATTCTGATGAAGCTTCTAGTTCGTCAGGGCAGTTACCGGGAGGCCAGCAACCAGTGCCTCAAAGTGTTCGAGCAGAACGCCGAGTTCGGGTCGGAAGCCATCGACCGCTTGATGAAGCTTGAGCACGAGCATGGTGACATCGGGCGGCTGGCGAAAAAACTGCGCAAGCTTTACGAAAGCTATCCGAGCACCAGCCTCCTTCTGGCCCTTGTCGAGTCCGTCGAACGTGCCTCGGGGCGTCCTGCAGCTATCGATTTGCTCAGGCAGGAACTGGAAACACGCCCGAGCGTGCGTGGCCTGCTCAGGCTGGTGGAAATGGCCGGCTACGAAAAGGGCATGACCACCGATGAGGGCAGGCTGGTGAGCCGCATCGGTCACCTGATACTTGCCAACCGTCCGGTTTATCGCTGTGTCAGTTGTGGTTTCTCAGGTCGTCAACTGCACTGGCTGTGCCCGAGTTGCAAGCAGTGGGAAACCGTCCACCCTATTCAGGGTGTTGAAGCCGAATAAACCTTTACCGAATCTCCGCAGGAAATGTGAACGTGCAAACCGCTAACGATCCCAAGATCATCGTCGCCCTCGATTTTCCGTCCCAGAATCCGGCCCTTGAGCTGGTCGACAAACTGGACCCGGCCAAATGTCGCCTGAAAGTGGGCAAAGAACTGTTCACCCGTTCAGGCCCGCAACTGGTCGAGGGTCTGCAGAAGCGAGGTTTCGACGTATTCCTGGACCTGAAATTCCACGATATTCCCAACACCACGTCAGCTGCCGTCGCGGCTGCGGCCGACCTGGGTGTCTGGATGGTGAACGTTCATGCGTCCGGCGGCGAAAAAATGATGACCGCCTGTCGGGAACGCCTTGAAGCCTTCGGTACTGGTCGCCCGCTGTTGATTGCTGTGACCGTCCTCACCAGTATGAACGCCGACGACCTGGCCGGCATCGGCATCATCGATTCCCCGGAAACCCAGGTGTCCCGCCTGGCAACCCTCACCAAAAACTGCGGCCTCGACGGCGTCGTCTGTTCCGCACAAGAAGCACCCAAACTCAAAGCCGAGCAGGGCGCTGACTTCAAATTGATCACACCTGGTATCCGTCCCCTGACGGCCGATAAAGGCGACCAACAGCGCATCATGACCCCCACGGATGCCCTCAAAGCCGGTTCCGACTACCTGGTAATCGGTCGTCCCATTACCCAGGCAAATGACCCGCTGGCTGCCTTGGAGGCTATTCATTCAGAGGTGATCGAGCTCTGACTCGTTCTATTTTTTGAATCCTGCCCCAGCTTTCGAAATTGGGGGGCTGGTGCTGTGGGTGCGCCCTCCCAAAAACCGCTACGAGCACGTCCATGTGCGCTTGGCTGTGGCCATCCATGGCCACAGACATTTTTGGGAGGGCACCCCCACAGCACCGTTCCGGTCGTCGCAGTTATAGTCCGCCTTTTGCACCGCACTCTATTAGGCAGAGTTCCTTGAGTCGTATTGTGTCGTTAGCTGCAGATTTTCTTTTTACTCGGTATATCTGTTTAGTCTGAACGGGCCGGCCAGCAGGTCTTTCCAAAACTGTAGAGGGCCAGGGATGGCCCGATTCAAGCGCACACGGACGTGCTTGTAGCGTGTTTTGGAAAGACCTGCTGGCTGGCCCGCCCCCAAAACGCAGGACTTGCTATCAACAACCGAAGTCAAAACCGAAAAGTGGGGCAATAAAAAACCCGCTAACTCAAAGAATTAGCGGGTTTTCAGAATAGTGGCTCCCCGAGCTGGGCTCGAACCAGCGACAAACGGATTAACAGTCCGTTGCTCTACCAACTGAGCTATCGGGGAACGTCGTCGTGTGACGAGGCGCGTATATTAAGTTGGCTATACCGCCCCGTCAACCCCTGGCCAGAACTTTTTAGCCGAGCGCTTTCTGCAGGCGCTCAATGGCCTTTTCCAGATTGTCCATGCTGGTGGCGAAGCTCAGTCGCATGTGGCCCGGGCAGCCGAAGGCGGAGCCAGGGACCAGTGCTACGCCGGCGTCGGTCAGCAGTTTTTCAGCGAATTCAACGTCGGTGCTGACGCTGGAATCGGCATCGATGGCGCCCTGGAAGCTGGGGAACACATAGAAGGTTCCGTCGCCATTCAGGCACTCAACGCCCGGGAGCTTGTTCAGGGCCTCTACCAGCCAGTCGTGGCGTTCCTTGAATGCCTTGACCATCTCGCCCACGCAGGCCTGATCACCGTCCAGCGCAGCCCGTGCCGCTGCCTGGGAGATGGAGGCGGGGTTGGAGGTGCTCTGGGACTGGATCTTCTTCATGGCGCCGATGATTTTCGCCGGGCCGGCGGCGTAGCCGATGCGCCATCCCGTCATGGAGTAGGCTTTGGAAACGCCGTTCAGAACGAATGTGCGGTCGTAGAGCTCAGGCGTGGCGTTCAGGATGTTGCAGAACGGCTTGCCGGTCCAGAGGATCGGCTCGTACATGTCGTCCGTGGCGATCATGATGTTCGGGTGTTTCTTCAGCACCTCGCCGATGGCCTGCAGCTCTTCCAGGGTGTAGGCCATGCCGCTCGGGTTGGAGGGGCTGTTGATCACGAACAGGCGGGTACGCTCGGTGATGGCGTTTTCCAGCTGTTCCGGAGTGATCTTGAAGCGTGTCTCGGCGCCGGTTTCGATGATGACCGGTTTCCCCTCGGCAACCAGTACCATGTCCGGGTAGGAAACCCAGTAGGGGGCCGGAATGATGGCTTCGTCACCGGGGTTCAGTGTGGCAAGTGCGAGGTTGAAAAAGCTCTGTTTGCCACCACTGCTTACCAGTATCTGGTTCGCTTCGTAATCCAGGCCGTTGTCCCGTTTGAACTTCGCAATAATCGCTTTTTTCAGGGCGGGCGTACCATCCACGGCGGTGTACTTTGTCTGGCCGTTATTGATGGCTTCAATGGCTGCCTGTTTGATGTGATCAGGTGTGTCGAAGTCCGGCTCGCCAGCACCCAGGCCGATAATGTCCTGGCCGGCTGCGCGGAGTTCCGCGGCCTTGTTGGTGACTGCGAGGGTGGGAGAGGGCTTGATAGCCTGTACTCGGCTGGAAAGTTGAAGGTCCAAACTTGCGCTCCTTAAAGCTGCGTCTGATAGGGCTGCGACCGCCGGGTGCCAGAGCTGCTGGCTGATTTCTGCCCAGCCGTCGATCGCACTGATGGTATCATGAAGCCAGTGTATCGCTAAATTTCTCTAATGGTAGGGACCATAACGCCCCTGCCTCGGTTTTACCGGAGGTTTTCGCCAGTTATGGCCAGTAATCAGGCAAACGTTTCCGCCAGGGAAGGTGTGTTCAAAGTAGATTCACCGTTCCAGCCAGCCGGCGATCAACCCAAGGCGATCGAGGGGCTGGTAGATGGCATTCACTCCGGTCTCGCACACCAGACCCTGCTGGGGGTAACCGGCTCCGGTAAAACGTTCACCATCGCCAATGTGGTTCAGGAGGTTCAACGGCCAACGATCATCATGGCCCACAACAAGACGCTGGCAGCCCAACTTTACGGTGAGTTCAAGGAATTCTTTCCGGACAACGCCGTGGAGTATTTCGTCTCCTACTACGACTACTACCAGCCCGAGGCCTACGTGCCCTCGTCGGACACGTTTATCGAAAAAGACGCGTCCATCAACGAGCACATCGAACAGATGCGTCTGTCTGCCACCAAGGCGTTGTTGGAAAGACCGGACGCCATTATCGTGGCAACGGTTTCGTCCATCTATGGTCTGGGTGATCCCCAATCCTATCTGAAGATGATGCTGCACCTGGATCGGGGCGATCAGATTGACCAGCGGTTTATTTTGCGGCGCCTGGCCGAGCTTCAGTACACCCGGAATGACGTTGAGTTCCACCGGGCCAATTACCGTGTTCGAGGCGATGTGATCGATGTGTTTCCTGCGGAATCCGAGAAAGAGGCGATCCGCATCGAGCTGTTCGATGATGAGGTGGAGAATCTCAGCTATTTCGACCCGCTGACCGGCGAGGTTCTTCGCCGGGTGCCCCGGGTTACCATTTTCCCGAAATCCCACTATGTGACGCCCCGTCAGACGGTTCTGGATGCAGTTGAACACATCAAGGTGGAGCTGGATGAGCGGCTGCAGCAACTGCGGGACAACAACCGCCTGGTGGAAGCCCAGCGACTGGAAGAGAGAACCCGGTACGATATCGAAATGATGCTGGAATTGGGCTACTGCAACGGCATCGAGAACTACTCGCGCTATCTATCCGGTCGCCGGCCCGGTGAGGCACCGCCGACACTGTTTGATTACCTGCCGCCCAACGCTTTGCTGGTGGTGGACGAGTCCCACGTAACCATTCCCCAGATCGGCGCCATGTACAAAGGTGACCGTTCCCGCAAGGAAACGCTGGTGGAGTATGGCTTCCGCCTCCCATCGGCATTGGATAACCGGCCCATGAAATTTGAAGAGTGGGAGCGGATTGCGCCGCAGATGATTTTCGTATCGGCTACGCCGGCGAACTACGAGGCCGAGCACGCCGGGCAGGTAGTGGAGCAGGTGGTTCGACCCACCGGCCTGCTGGATCCGGAAATCGAGGTGCGCCCGGCCTCTACCCAGGTGGACGACCTGCTTTCCGAGATCAATGCCCGGGTGAAAGTGAAGGAACGGGTTCTGGTGACAACGCTCACCAAGCGCATGGCGGAGGATCTTACTGACTTCCTGATGGAGCACGATATCAAGGTTCGCTACCTGCATTCGGACATCGATACCGTGGAACGGGTGGAAATCATCCGGGATTTGCGGCGAGGTGAATTCGATGTACTGGTGGGGATCAACCTGTTGCGGGAAGGTCTGGACATGCCCGAGGTATCTTTGGTGGCCATTCTCGACGCTGACAAGGAAGGGTTCCTGCGGTCGGAACGTTCATTGATACAGACCATTGGCCGTGCCGCGCGGAATGTTCACGGTAAAGCCATTCTCTACGGCGACCGAATCACAGGTTCTATGCAAAGAGCCATTGATGAAACCGAGCGCCGGCGCGCGAAACAGCAGGCCCACAATGACGAATTCGGCATCACGCCCCAGGGCCTGAACAAGAAGATTGCGGACATCATGGAAGGTGCAGGTGGCGGTGGTCGAGGCCGTCGCAAGGCCGAGCGCCCGGGACAGAAAGCGGCGGAAGAGGCAGAGCAATACAGGGCGAAAACCGGAAACCGGTCGCCGGAGGAAGTTCTCAAAGAAGTATCGCGGCTGGAGGACGAAATGTACAAAGCCGCGTCCGAGCTGGATTTCGAGACGGCGGCCCGTCTTCGGGACGAGATCGCCGAGCTGAAGGAGGCGGCCCTTCGGACCGCATGATCAGGCCGGCCGCTTTGGCCCCACGATGACTGCGGCCTGCAAGGGCTGGTTCCTGCCATAGCGGGAGATCTGGCTGAACACCCTTCGGTCGACCGGCAGGTATTGTTTGTCGGCCACTGTTTCGCCCGCCTCGGCGTCGATTTCCGGATCGTGCAGGTACACAAACTGGTCATCAATCGCGCACACCGTCACCCAGTGGGGAACGCGGCTACGGTTCAACTGCCAGGTGCTGATCAGGATGACTGGAACTCGCCCTTCGTGGAGGGCTTCCTCCATGGCTTCGAGGGTCAGGGGATCATGGTGCAGCTGGATGTCGGTCTGGCCGATGTCATAAAGAAACCCCTCATGGACCAGTTCCAGAACGCGTTTCTTGTCCTCGCTTCTGACGGTGTCCTTGAACAGCGCACCTTCCATACTGATCCACGCGCTGGCTTCAAAGCCCCGGTTCCAGGCAGCCAGTGCCAATCCATGAGGGCCGCAGCCACCATGGCCGGCCAGCATGAATATGGTGGTCGCCTCCCGCCAGAGTCTGAGCTCCTCCAGGGTTGTGAGCGGTTGCTGCTCATCCAGGGCGGCCATGGCCATGATCAGTGCGGCGGGGCCACAGGAAAAATCCGTGGTCTGTGGGTAGTAGGGGACAGCCGGAAATTCCCTTGAAGGCTCATAGAACAGAATCCGGCGCTCAAAGCGCAGGGCGTCGCCATGGTCCTCATAGTAATCGCGATAGGTGCCAAACTGGCGGTAGCCCAGCCGATTGTAGAGAGCGATCGCGCCCTTGTTATCTTCACGGACTTCCAGGCGCATGATGATACGGCCAGCGTCCACCGCTTCGGACTCCGCCTCACGCACCAGTTTCTCGCCCACACCCCGGCCCCGAACAGTCGGTGACACCGCGATGGAATAGATCCGCGCCAGCCGGGTAGCAGCGCTCATCAGAACCAGGCAATAGCCCACCAGTTCGCCATCGGCTTCGGCGATTATCAAGCGGTCCCTCGGCATCTCCAGGAAACGGCGAAAGCTGCGCCTGGAAAGTCGGTCCTCTGTGAAACACCGGTTTTCAAGCTCAACCAGGGCGTTGAGATCCTTGCTGGTGGCTTGTCGTAGCTGGAAATCAGGCATTGAGATGCGGCCTTGAGAAGAGCTTGGAGGGCATGCTGGTGGGCTTCCCGTATTCGGCTATTATGGGTGAGAGCAAGGGTAACGCAAAGACTGTAAGGATGCGTAAAAGCACGCATTATTCGTCGATTGTGCACCGATCATCACCGGCGTATCGTTGCGTCAAATATCACAGGCAAGACCTTTCAGGGAGGAATGCCTTTAATGTCCCGTTTGCTTATCGTAGTGGACCGCGCCAAAGACTGGGCGCCTTATTACCCCAGTGAAGATGTACTGACGTTTGATCAGTATCTCCAGTTCTCGGCACCGCCGTCCAGCCGGGTAAGAGTCATTAACCTGTGCCAGAGCGCCCGGTACCTGAGCAAGGGGTATTATTGCTCATTGCTGGCGGAAGCCCGTGGCCACCACGTGGTGCCTTCGGTAATGACGCTTAATGACCTGGGTAGGAAAGGGTTGTTTTCTCTCGAGCTGGAAGAGCTTGATGAGAGCGTTATCAACTGGCTGGAGGCGTCGGGTTCGGCAATTGATCCCGCCAGTGATGAGCGCGCAGCTACTCATGAAGTCCGGATCCGGACGTACTTTGGACAGGCTGAGCATCCGGATCTCAAACCGGTTGCCAGGGCCCTGTTCGAGCGTTTTCCGTGCCCGATTCTCGAGGTTGTCTTCAAGCGCCGCAAGCAGTGGCAGATCGAGTCCATGAAACCGGCGGCCCCGGCGGACCTCGGCGAACAGGAGCAGGACGTATTTGCCGCCGCCCTGGATCGTTTCAGCAGCATGGTGTGGCGTAAGCCCAGAACCCGTCGACGTTACCGCTACGACCTGGCGGTTCTGGTCAATCCCGATGAGGAAATGCCGCCGAGCGACAAGGTTGCCTTGAAGCGATTCGAAAAGGCCGGTCGCAAGCTGGGTATCAATGTTGAGCAGATCACCCGCAGGGATTACATGCGCCTTCCGGAATACGATGGCCTGTTCATCCGGGAAACCACCGCCATTGACCACCATACCTACCGTTTTGCCCGCAAGGCAGCGGCGGAGGGTATGGTAGTTATTGATGATCCTGTATCGATCCTGAAGTGCACCAACAAAGTGTTTCTTGCGGATCTTCTGAAAAACAACAAGGTTCCCACACCCAAGACGCTGATCCTGTCCAAAGACCAGAAGAACGCGGTTGAACAGGTCATCAGCGAGTTGGGCTTTCCCGTGGTCATCAAGATTCCGGATGGCGCATTTTCCCGAGGGGTTACCAAGGCGGAGGATGAGAAGACCTTGCGAGCCGGTCTAAAGGACCTGTTCAAGCAGTCGGCCCTGGTGCTGGCCCAGGAATATCTGTACACCGATTACGACTGGCGCATTGGTGTGCTAGGTGGTCGGGCTATCTACGCCTGCAAATACATGATGGTGAAAGGCCACTGGCAGATCTACCAGCACGGTGAATCCGAGAGTGAAAGCGGTGGCTTCGAGACCATGCCCACTTACGAGGTGCCGAGAAATGTGATTCAGGCGGCCCTGAATGCCACCAAGCTGATTGGTAACGGGCTGTACGGTGTGGATATTAAACAATCCGGAAACCGGGTTGCCGTGATTGAAGTCAACGACAATCCGAGCATTGATGCCGGTGTCGAGGATCGCTTCCTCGGGGGCGAACTCTATACGCTGATCATGCAGGAGTTTCTCTCCAGGATGGAGGAGAACCGGCGGAGGTAAAGGGTTTGGCCGGCTTCTTCAGGGGCCGGCCACCCAAACCCGGACACTGCCAAACCAGGGGTAATCCCGAAGCTGATCCCTGATGTTTGCGGAGGAGAACAGGGTTTTTTTCTCGTACTCGTCGAGAAACAGTTCCAGGTGCACCTTGTTCTTCAGGTAGTGCAGCCGCAGGCGACTGTGGTGTGGAAGTTCACCAATATGCCGGGCCAGTACAGCCCGGATGTCTTCTCGGGAAGGCAGGCGCTCAGAGGTCAGCGGCTGGTCTTCGTCGTTTTCAGCGTCGATGTGGAAATTGATGTCCCGAATGTTGTCCAGAGCGTCTCGCATGCCCGAGACCACCTGCATACCGATCTGATGTCCCTCTGAAACGCTGATTTCCGGCCGGACCACCAGGTGAATATCCAGCAGGATGTCATGGCCCATGCGACGGCTACGAAGTTCGTGGACGTTGCGCACGCCGTCTGTGTCGCGGGCAATGCTCTTGAGCATCTCTGTGTCTTCGTGAGAAAGGCCGGTATCCACAAGCTCTTTTACGCTGTCCCAGGTGAACTTCCAGCCGATGTGGATAATGATTCCGGCAATCACCACTGCGGCAAACACATCGAGCCAGATCATCCCCAGCATGGCACCTGCGGTCGAAACCAGAACGACGATTGAGGAAAACGCATCGGTTCTGCTGTGCCAGGCGTTGGCGATAATCAGATCCGAGCGAATTTTCAGGCCTACATGGCGAGTGTATCGAAAGATCCACTCCTTCCCGGCCACCGACACGGCCGCCGCTACCAGTACCGGCCATCCGGGAACGGCATCCACGTTGCCTTCGATCAGACGAAGCGTGTTTTCCCAGGCCAGGGCAGCGCCTACCGCGATCAGAATACTACCAAGCACCAGGGTGCCGAAGGTCTCGATTCGCTGGTGACCGTAGGGGTGATCTTCATCCGGTTCCTGGCGGGAAACTTTCATTACACCGAGGACAACCAGATCCGAGGCAACGTCGGTAAAGGAGTGAATGCCATCGACCAGCAGTGCCTGGGAATGAAAAAGAGCACCTGCAATGACTTTAATGACACCGAGTACGGCATCGAGAATCATTCCAATAATGGTGACCCTTGAAGCCGCCCTCATTTCGCCCGCAAGACTGTCCCGGTTCTGTTGAGCGGGGGAAATCGGCTCTTGCATTGCAGAACTCCTGATCCGAAAACAGGTGCCAGTATAACGTTATTCTTGGAGTGTGTGGCAGTGCCGGCCCGAAAGCCGAATTTCAAGTGATTTATGCACATCATTGCAGAACGGTGACCGGGTAACATTTTGTTTAGTATTTGTCGACAGGCAAGAAAAAAAATTATAACCCATTGAAAATAAAGTTAAATTCAACTGGTCAAAAAATGATCAATCTGTAGACTGGCGCAGTTATCAAGGGATGGGAACCGTTGCCCCTCGATTTTCAACAGGGTTATCCACAGATTCCGTGGAAAAGGTCATGAGACTGCCATGATACAGTCATTTAGAGCTGATTTTTCTCTATCCCGGGAAGCTGTGGAAAACTTCCGGTATACTCCGCCCACTTGGATCAGGGGAGTTTTTTCAGATGTACGGCGTTTTCCGCAACCTGCTTTTCCGTCTTCCGGCTGAGCAGGCTCACAATATTGCATTGAATGGTCTGGATCTTGCGCAACGATTGGGCGTTTTGAACGTTTTTTCGCCAAAAATAGATTCATTGCCAGTGAATGTTATGGGGTTGGATTTTCCGAACCCTGTCGGGCTCGCCGCAGGTCTTGATAAGAACGCCGATCATCTTGATGCACTGGGAGCCCTGGGCTTCGGATTCATTGAAGTGGGAACAGTCACACCACTGGCGCAGCCCGGAAACCCCAAGCCGAGAATGTTTCGACTGCCGGAACATCAAGCCATCATTAATCGCATGGGTTTCAATAACGAAGGGTTGGACCACTTGCTGGCGCGCGTGGACAATCGCCGGTACCGCGGGGTGTTGGGAATCAATGTTGGCAAGAACAAGGATACGCCCAACGATCAATCCGAATCGGACTACCGAAAGGGGATTTCGGCTGTCTACACCCGCGCCGATTACATTACGGTGAATGTGTCCTCGCCCAATACGCCAGGGCTACGGGATCTGCAGTTTGGGGACTCCCTGAAAGGGCTTCTGGAAGCAATCAAGGACGAGCAACTGAAGTGCGAAAAAGAACATGGGCGTTATGTGCCTGTAGCCGTAAAGATTGCTCCGGACATGGACGATGACGGTATCCGTTTTGTGGCATCTGCGCTGCGAGAGACGGGGCTGGACGGCGTGATTGCCACCAATACAACGGTCAGTCGTGATGCGGTGGCGGGTCATCCTTATGCCAATGAGGCCGGGGGGCTGAGCGGAGTGCCGGTTCGGGAAGCGTCTCTGAGGGTCATAAAGGGACTTTACGCGGAGTTGGGGGAGTCGTTGCCGATTATTGGCGTGGGCGGCATTACCGACGGCGAGAGCGCAGCAGAGAAAGTCCGGGCCGGAGCCAAACTTGTACAAATTTACACAGGGTTTATTTACCGTGGGCCTCAGCTGATAAAAGAAGCCGTTGAGGCGATCAGGCAGGTACAGTGATTGTCGGTGTCCCAGAACGAAGGTGGGCCCGCTTAGCGGGCCCGAGCGGGGAATGAACCCCGTAGCGCTTCTTCGCATGGTATGGGGCGGGAGGCCCCATTTGGGTTACTCTGGATACTGCGTCAAGTTGTGTAGAAAAAGATCAGATTAAGATTCGGGGTTAGTTCAGCCGTCAAGCCGTCGTAACGTTAGCCAGTTTGTGGATGCCGGATACGCCGGTCATGCCCTCCCATTGATCTGTGCGGCCTTCTCGCCACCCGTTCAGCCATTCCTGGCGAACTTCCGCCTGTTCAATCGGGCAGCTGTCTTTGGATTTACCGGACACGCCAGCGAGATAACCCCGCTTGTATGCACGAGCGTACATGTCTCTTTTCTGTCTTTTCATGCCGTTCCTCACTGATGGATTAACAGAACAAGCGTGTACACACCTGCAATGGCTGCGACAACTGTTACCCGCTCCGGGATAACCCACTATTGTCAGCTCAAGCCAGAGCAGTCAGGATCCTGTTAACGGAAGGTTTGTTACCTTCCGGAACGACGCGTCAATTACAAGGTAAGTCGAACCTTGCGCGGATGTACACTAATTATTTCATCTATGTGACGCTTTTTTTATAGTTATGTGAACTAAAAAATCACCACCAATTTCGGAACAGCCAGTATTCCGGAAACTTACCAGTCGCCGCTGATACACCAGGAGTTGAACTTGTCCAAATCTGTATTTTTCGTAACCTGCCCGAAGGGGGTGGAATACCTTCTGGCGGACGAGCTCAGCACTTTTGGCCTGGACACCGTGCGCAACGCGCCGGCGGGAGTCTGGGTAGAAGGTTCTCTGGAAGGTGGCTACCGCGCGTGCCTCTGGTCGCGCCTGGCCAACCGGGTGATCCTCCATGTCGACGAAGTGAATGCCAACAGTGGCGACGAGCTTTATGACGGTGTTGTGCACATGGACTGGCAGCAGCATATCCCGGTGAATGGAAGCTTCCGGGTCACTTTTCTCGGTCAGAACGAGGCAATCCGGAATACGCAATACGGAGCACAGCGGGTAAAAGACGGCATTGTTGACCGGTTCCAGGCCAATGGAGGCCCGAGGCCTTCCGTGGATGCCAAGAATCCCGATGTCATTATCTCCGCTCGACTGAATCGGGGGCGCCTGTCACTGGGAGTCGACCTAAGCGGCCATAGCCTCCATATGCGCGGCTACCGGACAGATAAAGGCATAGCACCACTTAAAGAAAACCTGGCGGCGGCATTACTGATGCGTGCGGGCTGGCCAGAGATTGCCTCGACCGGCGGCGATTTTCTGGACCCGATGTGTGGGTCCGGCACGCTTGTTATTGAAGCCGCGATGATGGCGCTGGATATGGCGCCCGGGCGCAAACAGGAGCGGTTTGGTTTCGAGAAATGGCCGGGCCATCAGCCGGAGCTCTTGTTGTCCTTGCGCCAGGAAGCAGAACGTCGCGCCCATGAGGGTAAACAGAAACGAATCCCCAGGCTGGCGGGCTTTGACCAGGACAGTCGGGTCATTGCGACGGCCTGGAAGAATATCCAGCGGGCCGGGCTTGAGAGTATTGTCCACGTTGAAGCTCGATCGGTTGACGCCCTGGAACCGGAGGGCGGCTGGTCCAAACATGGGTTGGTGTTGACCAATCCCCCATACGGTGAGCGCTTGAGTGAGCGCAGGGAACTGGGCGCCCTGTACCAGGCGCTGGGCGCTGCAGTGAAACGCAGCGTACCCGGCTGGCGGCTTGGTGTGTTT
Source organism: Marinobacter salsuginis (assembly GCF_009617755.1). Lineage (NCBI taxonomy): Bacteria > Pseudomonadati > Pseudomonadota > Gammaproteobacteria > Pseudomonadales > Marinobacteraceae > Marinobacter > Marinobacter salsuginis. The sequence goes on along the minus strand of NZ_BGZH01000003.1, from coordinate 395,250 downwards.
ACCGGTGCCCCGGAATACGGCAAGTCCATCGGTTTGCGAAGCTACAAGCAATACCGGCTTTTCAACGGCAAACTGCCCGCTCAGTTGCTGTTGTTCGAAATCAATGACGCCAGCGCCATGACCCCGCGGGGCCCCGATATCCCCGGTGAGATTACTCCTCGTATTGCTAACGAGGAACGTGCGGCCATGCTTCGTAACCGGCTCAAGAAAAATATGAAGACCATCGGCCAGTGGGCGAGAAAGCAGGGCATTGGTTGCTATCGTCTTTACGATGCCGACATGCCGGAGTTCGCTCTGGCAATCGATATCTATGAGGGCCGGATACACGTGCAGGAGTACGCGGCCCCGAAATCGGTGGACGAACGTTCCGCCCGTGAACGTCTGGCCGAAGCTCTTGCAGTGATTCCCGAAGCGCTCGGCGTGGACCGGGAAGACATGGTGTGCAAGCAGCGCCAGCGCCAGACGGGCACCAGCCAGTATGAAAAGCAGGCTGCCAGTGGCGAGTTTTTCAAGGTTCACGAACATGGCTGTGTGCTGAAGGTGAACCTGAAGGATTACCTGGACACCGGTCTGTTTCTGGATCATCGGCCGGTGCGGCACTGGATTCAGCAACACGCCGCAAACCAGCGGTTTCTGAATCTGTTCTGCTATACCGGGGCGGCCACGGTGCATGCCGTGGTAGGAGGCGCCAGCCGCTCTCTCAGCCTTGATATGTCAAAAACCTATGTCGGATGGGCCGAGGAGAATCTGGCCCTGAACGGTGCGGATCCCCGGAAACATCGGGTAGAGCAGGCGGATTGCCTGGCCTGGCTTGCGGACCGAAAAACGGCGGACCAACGGTTTGATCTGATCTTCATGGATCCGCCCACATTTTCGAACTCCGCCCGAATGGCGGGCGTTCTGGATATCCAGAAGGATCATCCCACGCTGGTGAGGCAGGCCATGGCGAGGCTGAGCTCTGATGGATTGCTGATCTTTTCCAATAATTTCCGGCGATTCAAGCTCGACGAGGCACTGGAAAGCGAGTTCGAGGTTTCCGAAGTTACCCGGGATACCCTGGACAGGGATTTCCAGCGCAATGCCCGGATCCACCGGTGCTGGCACATCCGCCACAAGGCATAAAGGAAATTGAATAGAACGGTAGGTCGGATTAGCGAAGCGTAATCCGACCTGTATTCTAGAACTCGTAGCGCAGGCCGCCGGAGAACTGGAAGGTATTCACATCCGTGGCGGTGTCTTCGAAGAGCTTTCCTCCTTCGAACACCAGGAAGGTGTCGTCCATTACTTCGAAGTCGAGGCCAGCAATCCAGCTGACGCTGAAGCCGCTGTCTGGAAATTCGCCTTCGAGGTCCAGAAAGGGGTTGTTGCGGTCATTCGCCGGGTCGCTAATCTCCCCCTCGCCATGGATATAGGAAAAGCCAAACTGTCCGTAGAGGTTGGCGTAGTCGGTAATCGGATAGTGCAGGCCGATATACCAGCTTGCGTAGTAGTCAACGCTCAATGTGAGGTCACTATTCGGGACTTCGGCGTCTTTAAAGCCGCCGCCGGCCCGCAACTCGGCGTGGAACAGGTCGGTTATATGACCACCCATCACCAGTGTTCCGCCAGTGCCCCAGGCCGTCTCCTTGGTGTTTTCACCGATAGTGCGGTGGTTGTAAGTGGTTGCCAGCAGACCGATGTAGTGTTTGTCTGCTCGAGGAGTATCCTGGGCCAGAACAGCCTGGGAGGCGAGAAACAGGGCGGGGACAAGTGGGCAGATAAGGGGCGTTCGCACAACCTTGTTCATTGTTATCGGGCTTCCTGACGTGGGCGAATACGGGCTGATTCTGCCTTGTGTAACCGTTTGTTACGTCGACCCGTGTCACACTTCCCTGTGTCTGTTCTGCACCGTTAAAGGTCTTCGTCGAACAGGCCTTCTTCCCGAGCCATTAGCAGCAGGGCATATACGCCATTTTCGGGCAGTTGAGGTTCCAGGCTTTCCTCGAACAGCAACTGGCGACGACGATCTTCCAGGGTTTCGCTGTCGAGGCCGGTAATAAGCTCACTGATGGGTGCGATCTCAAACGGGGCTTCCTGTCCTACTGCCGTGAAGATCAGGTCCACCAGAATCTCGTCCGGATCAAGGCCGTCCACGAATACGGTCTGGTCTGGCAGGTCCTGGTGCAGTTCCCGGGCCAGTTCGATGAGGGGCACGCCCTGTTCTTCCAAGTAGAGCAGGTCGATATCACCGAGGTCACCGTCTTCGGGGAGCCAGTCATCGGAAGGGGCGATCACCACGGTTTTCATCCGGCCGTCTTCCAGCGACCAGGCCATAGCGGTTGGGAAAAGCGCGTCGTCGGTCTGGCAGTATTCAATGTCGAGAAATCTCGGTGCAGGCACGTTGGGCTCCCGGTGCTGGTTAATTTGTGACCCGGTTATAGGGAATGTCCGTTGACCAGTATGAGGCTTTACGGCTTCATGCCATACTGATGGCGCAATTATCTTTTAATCAGGGACATCATGGAACACGCTGAATTTAACAAAGATTTATTGAAGTTTCTGAACACCTCTCCCACACCCTGGCACGCAGTTGACACCATGAAGCAACGGCTCAGTGCGGCCGGGTTCCAGGAACTGGATGAGCGGGAAGACTGGTCACTGGCCAAAAACCAGGGCTATTTCGTTATCCGTAACGGCTCTTCGATCGTTGCCTTCCGCACCGGCAGCAAAGACGTTGCCACCTCGGGGATCCGTATGGTGGGTGCCCATACCGATAGCCCCTGCCTGAAGGTCAAGCCCACACCTGAGCTTCGCCGAAAGGGTTTTTTCCAGCTGGGGGTCGAGGTCTACGGCGGTGTTCTGCTCAACCCCTGGTTTGATCGGGACCTTTCTCTGGCCGGTCGGGTTACGGTGTTGGACGAGGACGGCAAGGTGCGGGATACGCTGGTGGATTTTCGCAAACCCATCGCGTTTATCCCCAGTCTGGCCATCCACCTCGACCGCGAAGCCAACAGCAATCGGACGGTTAATCCCCAGACCGATCTGCCACCGGTTGTGATGCAGGTTCCGGAAAGTGACACGACCAGCTTTGTCGATATACTGTCACAACAGGTCAGAACAGAATCCGGACTGAGTGTTCGCAAGGTTCTGGGCTACGAGCTGAGCTTTTACGATGCCCGTGAGGCGTCGTTTGTCGGTTTGCGCGATGATTTCATCGCATCCGCTCGGCTGGACAACCTGCTGAGTTGTTACATCGGCCTTCAGTCTCTGCTGAAAGCTTCCGGTGATGAGGCCGCTCTGTTGGTCTGCAATGATCACGAAGAGGTTGGCAGTATGTCGGCCGAAGGCGCCCAGGGGCCGTTCCTCACGGCGGTGCTGGATCGTTGGGCCGGCTCCGGCAAGGCCCGGGCCATTGCCCGTTCGATGATGGTGTCGGCGGATAATGCCCACGGCATTCACCCCAATTACATGGATAAACACGACGAAAATCACGGTCCGATTCTCAATCAGGGGCCGGTGATCAAGGTCAACCACAACCAGCGTTACGCCACCAACAGTCGCTCGGCGGCCGTATACCGCCACATCAGTGACGAGCTGGGTTTGCCACACCAGACGTTTGTGGTTCGAAGTGACATGGGCTGTGGCAGTACCATCGGGCCGCTCACGGCGGGTAATCTGGGAGTGACCACGCTGGACATTGGTGTACCGCAGTTCGGTATGCACTCTATTCGGGAACTGATCGGAACCGAGGATGGCTTCACGCTGTTCCGCGTGCTGACCGAATTCATGCAGCGCGAACAGATTTTCTAGGGCGGGAAACGAAAAATGCCGCTGATTCATCAGAAGCAGCGGCATTTCGAAATAAGTGGCTCCCCGAGCTGGGCTCGAACCAGCGACAAACGGATTAACAGTCCGTTGCTCTACCAACTGAGCTATCGGGGAACAGCATCAAGTGGCGCGCATATTAAGCGCTTTGATTTACGGGGTCAACCCCCTGATATGAAAGGCTAAAAATTGTACGAAAGCAGGACTCTTCACTATCGTCCGCCACCGTGGCTACGCAACGGTCACGTCCAGTCGGTCTGGCCCACGCTGTTTCGCAAAGTACCCATGGTGGATCCCGAGCCGGAAGTGATTGCGACGCCGGATGACGACGAACTGCACCTGGACTGGTACCGGCAGGGCAGCGACCGTCTGGCGATTGTGTCCCACGGGTTGGAGGGGCATAGCCGGCGTCCCTACGTGCTCGGTTTAACCCGAGCCTTGCTGCGTGAGGGATGGGATGTTCTGGCGTGGAACTTCCGCTCCTGCGGCGGCGTTATGAATCGGCAACCCAGGTTCTATCATAGCGGCGCCACTGAGGATCTCGGCCTGGTGGTCAATCACGGTTTGTCGGGTAACTACAACACCCTGTTCCTTTCCGGGTTTAGCATGGGGGGCAATCTGACGCTGCTTTATCTGGGCGAACAGGGTGAGGGAGTCGATAGCCGGATCTGCGGCGCCGTTGCCTACTCGGTTCCCTGCGACCTGGCCGGCAGTGCCGATATGCTGGCACTGCCCAGCCGAAAGATCTACATGCAGCGCTTTCTTCGGGATCTGAAGGTGAAAATGCAGGAGAAGGCAGAAAAGTTCCCAGACCTGATCGATGTTTCCGGGTTTGACGCGATCCGCAGTTTTCATGAGTTTGATGATCGCTACACGGCACCACTGCACGGTTTCCGCAATGCCCGGGATTACTGGGCGCAGTGCTCGGCGCTGGGGCGCATGCGAGATGTGCGGGTGCCGGCGCTGATGGTCAATGCCGCCGATGATCCGTTCCTGTCGCCGCAGTGCTTTCCGGAGTCCCGGCGGCAGCTCGGTGCCCATGTGCGCCTTGAGGCGCCTCGCTGGGGCGGTCATGTGGGGTTTGTCGAGCACGCCAGGGACGGGTTCTACTGGTCAGAGCGCCGGGCCCTGGCGTTTCTCCGGGGATTGCACTGAGTCGGAGTTACTGAAGGATCGGTTTGATGACCGGCCAGACGTTGTCCAGCAGTTTGGCCTGGGCTTCCTCGGTAGGATGAATACCGTCGTCCTGCATCAGTCCGTCCTGGTTGTAGATGCCGTCCAGAAAGAAGGGAACCAGAGCGGTGTCGTAACGGTCTGACAGCTTCGGGTAGATTTCGGCGAACATTTCTGTGTACCGCTGTCCGTAGTTGGGAGGTATCTGCATGCCCACCAGCACGGCACGCGCCCCCGAACCCTGGACCTTTTCGATCATGGAGGCGAGATTGGATTCGATAACATTGGGCGGAAAGCCGCGAAGGCCGTCGTTGCCTCCCAATTCGATGATCACAACTTCGGGCTCGTTCTCCTCAAGCAGTTCGGGCAGACGACGAGCGCCGCCATCGGTGGTCTCTCCGCTGATGCTGGCATTGACCACTTCCCATTCCGTTAGTCCCTTGTCTTCCAGGCGCTCACGTAACAACTGCACCCAGGCAGTTTCGGAGGGGACGCCATAGGCGGCACTGAGGCTGTCTCCGACAATCAGAAGCGTGCTCTGGCTCGCCGCCACGGGCAGCGCCAACAGGGTAGCTACAAGAAAAAGAATTGATCTGACGTACACCAATGCCGTATGCATAGACAACCAATACACCTTTAAGTCGTTTTCAGGACCCAGGATCGGGAGATTCCGTGAACCAGATGACCAATATTAACCCGGATAGCCAGAGCCCAATGTTACGGGTAAATAACCTGACTCACCGCGTCAGTGTTGAAACCGATACGCTCACGATCTTGCAAGGGGTCACTCTTGAAATCAATCGGGGAGAGTCCGTAGCCATTGTCGGGCGCTCAGGGTCTGGAAAAACCACACTCCTGGGTCTGTTAGCCGGCCTCGATACGCCGACTGAGGGAACGGTTGAGCTGGACGGGTCGGTGATCAGCAAGCTCAGCGAAGACGAGCGGGCAAAGCTTCGGGCCCACCGGGTTGGGTTCGTGTTCCAGTCCTTCCAGCTTTTACCTGCGCTCACCGCGCTCGAGAACGTTATGTTGCCCCTGGAGCTGGCGGGTATGAGCGCTCCGGAAAAAAGAGCACGTGAATTACTGGAACGGGTGGGCCTGGGCGAACGTCTGACCCACACTCCAAGACAGCTGTCGGGCGGTGAGCAGCAGCGGGTAGCGATTGCGCGGGCGTTCGCTTCTGAGCCGCTGATTCTGTTTGCTGATGAGCCGACCGGCAACCTGGACAACCGCACCGGCCAGGCAGTCTCCGATCTGCTCATGGCGCTCAACCGGGAGCAGGGCACAACGCTGGTAATGGTTACCCACGACGAACACCTGGCGGCGCGCTGCAATCGGCAGTTCCACATTGAAGCCGGCGTTCTTACCGAACCGAGCGCGGCTCAGGAAATGGCACACTGATGGCGGCTGCAAACAAGCTCATGTCGGTCCGCCGGGATTGGCGGGAACGGGATGTTCGTGTCGTTCTTGCCGCTCTGATCATTGCCGTTGCCACGGTTGCTACCATCGCCCTGTTTGCCAGCCAGCTGCAACGCACCCTGGTTTCCTCAGCCAGTTCGTTCCTGGCGGCGGATCGGCAGCTGGAAGCGGAAAATGGTCGACCCATTCCCGATTCATGGCTGGAGGAAGCGACTGATCAGGGGCTGGCAACCGGTCGAATGGTGGAATTCTCCACCATGGTTTTGGGCGCTGATAATTTCCAGCTGGTGTCGGTGAAAGCCGTCAGCAACGAATATCCGCTCCGGGGGGATATCGAAATACAGCGGGACCCAACGGGGCCCAGGGAGCTGGTCAGTCAGGGGCCCGGGCCAGGAGAGGTCTGGATCAACCCGCGCCTGCTCAGACTGCTGGATCTGGAAATCGGAGAGCCCCTGGAAGTCGGGAACCTGAACCTGACCGTCTCAGGTCTCCTCATTCGCGAGCCCGACGGTGGTTTCCGGCTCTCCGCGCTGGCGCCACGGGTAATGATGCATGTGGATGATGTCTCAGCCACCGGGGTGATTCAGGAGGGCAGCCGGGTTGAGTATGTTTACCTGTTTGCCGGTGATGAAGCCTCGCTGGAGTCTTACTATCAATGGCTGCAACCCCGCATGGAGCCAAGCCATGAATGGGAGGGCGTTCGCGATGGTGAAACCTTCTCCCGCTCCCTTGAGCGTGCCGAGCGATTCCTGCTGCTCGGCGGCAGCCTTGCGGTTCTGCTTGCCGCTGTGGCGGTTGCTGTTGCAAGCCGGCAATACGCCCTGTCTCAACGCGACACCGTCGCATTACTGAAGACCCTCGGTCTGAGCGGCGCTGGTATTGGCGGCTTGTATCTCAGGCGTCTGGCACTCTGGGGCGTTACCGGCATCATTGGTGGCCTGCTGGTGGCCATGCCGCTTTACTGGTTGCTGACTCGCATGCTGAGCGAGGTACTGGAGCGCCCGGTGGACTTCCAGCTCGACCCTTCCGCCCTGGTACCCGCGCTTCTGACGGCCCTTGTTTCTCTGTTTGCCTTCGCCTATCCGCCGGTGCGTCGGCTTAGGAATGTGCCGGCCATGCGCGTACTGCGAAGCCAACCCGGTGAAACAGGTCGTGAGGCCTTGCCGGATATCCTGATCGCCATTGTGGCGGTGTTCGGACTGGTATGGATGTACGCCGGCGAACTGGCCCTCGTGGTTTCCCTGCTCGGTGGCCTTGCCCTGCTGCTTGGCGCCCTTGGCCTGGTTGGATGGCTGCTAGTGGCCACACTGCGTAAGGTCCGTGGCGGCGGTAACGCCTGGCGTCTGGCATTGGTGGGCCTCTACCGGCATCGCAGGGCCAGTCTGTCCCAGATTGCCGTGTTTGCGATGACGCTGATGCTTGCGGCCACGCTGATACTGGTGCGGACTTCATTACTGTCGGACTGGCAGGCCCAGTTGCCCGATGACGCGCCCAATCACTTCCTGATCAATATTGCGCCGGACGCGGTTGAGGACGTTGATGCGTTCTGGCAAGAGCGTGGCCAGCCCCTGGATAAACTCTACCCCATGGTTCGCGGTCGTCTGACCGAGCTCAACGGACAGCCGGTCAAGGAAACGGTCAGTAAGGATGAGAATGTAAACGCCCTTAACCGTGAACTGAACCTCACCTGGATGTCGGCTCTACCGGAAGACAACGAGGTAGTGGAGGGCACCTGGTTCGGTGAGAACCAGAAAAACGGCGTCTCGGTGGAAGCCGAACTGGCTGCACAACTCGGCCTGTCATTGGGCGACAAACTGACCTTTACCATCGGTTCCGAGAAGGTAACGGAAGCTGTCACCAGTATCCGCACGGTTCAGTGGGACAGCATGAAACCCAATTTCTACATGGCCTTCCCGCCGGAGGGCGGCCTGACAGACATGCCTGCAACCTGGATAACCAGCTTTTATCTTCCCAAGGACGGCAAGGATGCATTGAACGAGTTTTCGCGCCAGTTCCCGACCGTTTCGGTACTGGAAATTGACCACGTGATCGAGCGAATCCAGGAGATTGTCCGCCAGGTAACACAGGCGATTGAAGCCATCCTGGCGCTGATTCTTGCCGCAGCGCTTGTGGTTATGGCAGCGGTGGTCAGTGCGACGCTCCAGGACCGGCAAAGGGAAGGGGCCTTGCTACGAACTCTGGGCGGCAGGCAGAAACTGTTAGTGCGCAGCACTATGCTCGAGTTCGCGTTGCTGGGAGGCTTTGCAGGTTTATTGGGCGTGGTTGCCGCCGAGGCGGCGGTCTGGGCACTGCAGTTCCGGATGTTCGAGGGCACGTTCCAATGGCACTGGCATGTGGTGCTGCCTATCCCGCTGGTTAGCGCCCTGGTTCTGGCCCTGTTTGGCCGATGGCAACTCCGGCCGGTTCTTAGCGTGTCGCCCATGCTTCTGCTAAGGCGCCTGGAGTAAGGCGCCCGGGGTAGAGCGGCGGCAGCGGTTATCGGTAGTTGGCGAGAATGGCGTCAAGTTCGCCGTTCTCTCTCATCTCCGCCAGTTCGGCATTGAATTGATTGGCGAAGGAATGCCAGTCCTTACGCAACATCAGCCGGAAGCCATAATTGCTGATGCCCTTGCTGGTTATGTCGAAGTGCTGCCTGAGGCCCTCGTTCCGCAGGATCCATTTTCCGACCAGCCGATCAGCGACAGCCGCGTCGAATCGGTCGCCGTGCAGCACGAACGTGAACATGTCCTTGTCCCTGGAAACATCGAAACGGCGAACTCGGCCCTCTTCGAAGTAAGGCTCGAGCAGCGGATACCGGTACCCGAGGTGAGTAACAATGGTTTTTGAAACCAGATCGTCTGGGCTCTCGTACGAGAAGTCCGATTGAGCAGGTGCAAAAAACACCTCTTCGATGTCCACGACAGGGTCAGTAAACAGGAACTGCTCCGGATTATCTGCCCACTCCCGGGCCCTTGGCGTGCCGTCGATGTAACCCTCAAGCAGCATCTGATCAACCCGCTTTCGCGGAATCCTTTCAGCAATAACCCTGTAGCCGAGGCGTTTGGCAACCACGGACACGACATCCCACATGATTCCTGAGGGTTGGTTCTGATCAACGATCAGATAGGGGGGATAGCCGTTGGGAGAGATGTTGAAACGGAATACACGCTCTTCCTCGGACGCGGATACGGAAAAAGAAGGTATTGTCAGACCAACCAGCAGGATGCCGAGAATGGCAGAGGTGAGGCAGGACACTCGGTTTTGCATGCGGAGGGGGCTCTCTACGAAACGATGCTGTAGGTGAAAAATGAACCCGGCTATCATCCCTGCCAGAAGTGGCTAATTGTCCTCTTTTGCTCAGTCCTTTTCAATGATGTGATTTCTATCTTAAGAAAAATGCTGAAGCCGGGGCCGCGTGCGGCCCCCGCTTTCCGGTTATGCCCAGGCGCGTCGCAGAACCGCGCGGGCGTCCTCCAGTGTCACTTCCTTCGGGTTGAACATGATGGAGCCATCATCCAGCGCCATTTCGGCGATGTGATCCAGCTGATCCTCGGTTACCTTGCCGGTTTCCTTCAGTGTACGTGGCAATTGGCACCGCTTGTAAAGGGCATCCCGAAGTTTGCGAATGGCGGAAATACTGGCCTCTGCCCGGCGGCTTGCAGGCGTTGCTGCGAACACTTCTGGGCCTTCCAGATACAGCAACAAGTCGCCCAGAGGATCCCGGATGGTTTCCAGGTTGTACTCCAGCACATAGGGCAGGTAAAGACTCATGCACAGACCGTGGGGCAGGTGACAGATAGCGCCGGTTGCGTGTCCCAGCGCGTGCACCAGGCCCACCATGGAATTTGAAAAGGCAATGCCGGCCATGGTCGACGCCTGGGCCAGCTCCAACCGGCCGTCGCTGTTTTTCGGGTTGTCCATTACATTGAGCAGGGAGTGGCTGATCTTTTTGATCGCCGCGGTGGCGTAGGCGTCGCTCAATGGGTTCTTGGCCATGCAGGTAAAGGCTTCCGTGGCATGGGTCATGGCGTCCATCGCCGTTGCCGCTGTAATGTGCGGCGGCAGGGTAAGTGTCATGCGCGGATCAATGATCGCCGCGTTAGGCAGCAGGAACGATGACGTGAAGGGCAGCTTAACGCCCTTGGTTTCATCGGTGATCACGGCAACGGAGGTGACTTCCGAACCGGTACCGGCCGTTGTGGGCACGACGAAAAAGGGCTTCAGGGGATGCTTGAGCACGCCGGCACCGCTGTACTTCGCGATATCGTCACCACCCTCGGAAACCAGAATATTGACGGCCTTGCCGGTATCAATCGCCGAACCGCCGCCGACGGCGATAATGGAGTCGCACTTTTCCTGACGGTAAATGCCGGCGATATCACGCACCACGGTGGTGGAGGAGTCTGGCGGAACATCATCATAGATAGACGTGATTTCCAGCCCGCTTTCCTCACAAGCGGCGATAACGGGTTCCAGCAGACCCGCAGCCCGTACGCCCTTGTCGGTTACGATCATCGGCCGTCTCGCAGCCATGCCTGTGAGCTCATAGGGAATGTGTTCAAGTGCGGCCTTGCCGGCAATGACTTTCACCGGGCAGAAGAACTCATAATATTTAGTGGTCATCACGCTCTCGCTGTCTCGACAAAATTGGTTGCAACTTTCAGGTAAATGCGCGCAGCACTGATCAGTTTTTCCGGCAGGTGCAGATCGGCCGGATACTCCTTAACGGCCCGCTCGGCGATCAGTTTTGGCAGAATGAATGACTCAAGCCGGTTCAGCACCCGGGTCATGCGCACCGCATAGCTGATGTCGCCATCGACCAGCATGCGGTCATTGGCGAATGCCACGGAGGTTTTTTCCTGGAAAGACAGCACCAGAAACGCATGGGCAATGTGCTTGAACTGAATTGACAGGTCGACGGGGCGGGGTGCCTGGTCACCGTGGTAGCGGAATCGCCCCTGGCCGGTGTGCTCCACGATCAGCTTTGAGCCGTCCGGCATCACCATCATTTCAAACAGAAAGCCATCAGGCAGGGCCCTGGCTTCATTTTGAACCTTTTCGTCCACTTCACTCACCGCCTGCAGTGCCCGCCCCATTACCTGAAACATCAGTTCCACATACAAGCGGCGCGCCTGGAAGACCATGGGCTGGATACGTTTCGCTAACATGTCCGTCATCCAATCATTGTTGATGTGATCTGATTTTTAGAGTTATTGCTCTAAAAGTCAATGGAGGCGTTGACAGAAGATGTGCGTCAGACCGGCAATCTTGATCCCGGGCAATAAAAAGGCCGGAACCCCTCGGGACTCCGGCCTTCTAAAGTCAACGATTCCGGCGGCAATTATTGCGTGAGTGCCGCCAGTTTACGTTTGGCCTCTTCAGCCACGTCACCACCGGCTTCGGCGGCCTTGCTGTAATAGGCAATGGCTTCATTTCGATTATTCTGTTTTACCGCGACATCGCCGAGTCGCAGGAAGGCGATGGATGTGGGAACGGTTTCATTGGCTTTGATGAGGTTTTCCCTGGCCTTGTCCAGATTATTGAGTCTCAGGGCATTCAGGCCGTTGTAAAGGCGGTATTTAAACATTTCGGGATACAGCTCCACGGCCTTCTCGAAGTCGGCAGCGGCTTTCTCAGCTTCCTTCTGCTCCTGATAGATTCGACCGCGCAGCGCGTAGAACATGGCCTCCCGCGGAAGCAGGCGAATCGCTTCGTTTACTTTGTCCAGGGCAGGTTTCATTTCACCCTTGGAAGCAAGCTCCATGGCCTTGTCGTGGGCCTCGTACGCGGGTTGCAGCGAACGGAGCTTGGCCATCTTGCGTTCGTAGACATCCGCTCCCCGATAGCCGCCGGCACCGATCTTCTGAACCAGTTCGCGGTTTTCCTGCACCCTCTTTGCCGAGGGTGGATGGGTCGCAAACAGACCATCAATGAAGCTGGACTGACGGCCCTCAGAGAGTTTCAGAAAGAGCTCCTGAAGCTCGACAGCCGCCTGCGGGTCGTAGCCTGCCTGTTTCATGTAAAGAATGCCGTAATGATCAGATTCCAGTTCATCTCCCTGGCTGTATTGCGCCAGTGCGAGTTGGGCCCCCAATGCGGCACCACCCATGATCAGCCCGGCCCATTCGTTATCCGAAAGCGCAAAGCCGAGGCCAGCAACGCCGGCACTGATCAGCATGCCCTGTTGCATCCGCTGAACACTGTGTCTGGCCGCAGCGTGAACAATCTCGTGGCCAAGAACCGAGGCAAGCTGAGCCTCGTCCTCGAGTTCTGTCAGCAGGCCGCGATTGATGGCGATCTTGCCTCCGGGCAAGGCCCAGGCGTTGGGCACGCTGCTGTTAAGAACCACGAATTCGTAGGGCAGATCGGGACGATCGCTGACCTGCGCCAGCTTCTGGCCGACCTCGCTCACGTACAGATTCAGCTCGGGGTCGATGTAAAACCGGCCGCCCTGGGTTTGCTGTGTGGGCTCGTATTGCTCCGCGCCCATGGCGAGTTCCTGGCTCTCGCCGATCAGCGAAAGCTGCTTTTCGCCGGTAACCGGATTAACCGAGCAACCACTCAGCAATACCGCCAGAGTAACGATAGCGAGGCTGGTTTTGATAGCAGACAGGTTCAAGATGAGCTCCCTTTTCGATGAATCTATGTCGGGCTTCGTCGTAAATCTCTACCCGATTCCTGAATGGCCAGTTTATAGCACATGATTGGTTGTGGGTGGATTACCGCACCGCCTCGAGCGGTGGTGGCGAACAGGTCCATGGCGTATCATAAGCCCCTGTTCCCGCTCTGTTTCGCCATTTTCAAATCTAGGGCAGCCAATGGGTAATCTTCTCGAATTAATCGCTTTGCTCTGGTTCCTGGTTTGTTGGCTGGGTTATACCGAGTACTCCAAACGCCGCGCCGCCGACCGGCCCTGTCTCTCCAACACGCTCGACCTTTATCGGGAAGACTGGATGCGCGTCATGTTGCGCCGGGAAAACCGGATTGCCGATGCGTCGGTGGTTGGTAACCTGGAGCGAAACGGCGCCTTTTTCGCCTCCAGTTGCCTGCTGATTCTCGCGGGTATTATCACTGCCCTTGGATACACCCAGGAAGTGATGGAAGTGTTCAGCACCATGCCATTCGGCACCTTGCCGACCCGGGAAATCTGGGAGCTGCGCATGGTGGTGCTGCTAGTGGTGTTTATCTATGCCTTCTTCAAATTCACCTGGTCCATGCGGATGTACAATTTTGTCTCGGTGATGGTAGGCAGTGCCCCGCCACCGGACGATACCAAAACCAGCCCGGCAGGACGGGAAGCCTTCGCCCGCAGTGCCGGCAACATCTGCAACCTCGCAGGCGACGCGTTCAATCTGGGTCTTCGATCCTACTATTACGCGCTTGCCGTGGTAGGCTGGTTTATCCATCCGATCGTTTTCATGGCGGCGTCCACCCTGGTGGTCATCGTACTCTACCGCCGGGAATTCTGTTCTACGGCACTGGAGGCGTTGAGAGCAGGTAAGGTGTTCGAAGAGCCGCTGCCCGGCAAGGCGGAAAGCAGCGCAAAACCCAAAAGCTGATCCACAGGTTGAACCTGAATGAACGATGACATCCGACGGAAACGGGTTACCCGTTTTATCGACACACTCAACCAGGCCAAAGAGCTGGGGCTTACCGTTACCGAAGCCAAAAAGGGCAGCCTGACACTGTGCCTTCCATACAGCGACCTGATCATTGGTAACCCGGACACCGGTGTGATTCATGGCGGCGCCATTACTACCCTCATGGATACCACCTCAGGCTGTGTGATCCTTTGCGCACTGGACGATTTTGAGCTTTGCCCAACGCTCGACCTGCGTGTCGACTACATGCGCCCGGCACATCCCAGGAAGCCGGTCTACGCAAGGGCCGAAACCTACCGGGTAACCCGTAACATCATTTTTACCCGGTGCGAGGCTTACCAGGAGGGCGGTGAAACCATTGCCAACTGCGTGGCCACCTTCATGCGTATTGGCAAGGATGCCAGCCCGAAACACTACCGGGACCTGATTACCGGAGGTGAAGAATGACCGATCCTGAAATCCTCCGTTACACCCAGGAAACCGGAGACTTCAGCCGCATGCTGAACAGCATTCCCTACGCCACCTGGATTGGTCTGCAGTGTGAGCGCTTCGGTGACGACCTGATTTTCCGTCTGCCTTGCAAGGACTCCAACCTCGGAAACCCGATCCTGCCGGCCATTCATGGCGGTGTGATCGGTGGTTTCATGGAGATGTCCGCCAACATCTACCTGATCATGTCCCAGGAAAGCCTGCGTATGCCCCGCATCGTCGATTTTTCCCTGGATTACCTCCGTGCCGGTCTCAACCGCGAAACCTACGCCGAATGCCGCCTGACCCGCCAGGGCAACCGCGTAGCCAATGTGATGGTCAGCGCCTGGCAAAAATCCCGCTCGCAACCTATAGCAACAGCACGGGCTCATTTTCTGTTAGAGGACTGAGTTTCAGGTGTTTTCAGGGGCTTGAAATGACCCGCCTCGACCCCATTTTCTGTTCAACACAAACTCGATAGCCCGGTGGTGTGGTTGGGCAGGCCTTTCCAAAACCTTGCGGAGCCATGGATGGCGGAGCAGAGCGTACATGGATGTATTTACAGCGTGTTTTGGAAAGGCCTGCCCAACCGCGCCGCTACTCCGAATGTAAAAAGCAGGAGACATAAACGCCATGACGGTTGAGACGCAAAAAGAGACTCTGGGTTTTCAGACTGAAGTGAAGCAGCTGCTTCACCTGATGATTCACTCGTTGTACTCCAACAAGGAAATCTTCCTGCGTGAGCTGATTTCCAACGCTTCAGATGCCGAGGACAAACTGCGTTTCGCAGCCCTGAAAGATGACGGCCTTTACGAGGGGGATCCTGAGCTGAAGATTCGCCTGGATTTCGATGAAGAGGCGAATACTGTCACTCTGACCGATAACGGTATCGGCATGACCCGTGACGACGTCATCCAGAACCTGGGCACCATTGCCCGTTCCGGCACCGCCGAATTCCTGCAGCAGTTGTCTGGTGATGAGAAGAAGGACAGCAAGCTGATCGGCCAGTTTGGTGTCGGTTTTTATTCGGCGTTTATCGTGGCCGACAAGGTGGATGTGTTTACCCGCCGCGCCGGTGCTCCGGTAGAAGAGGGCGTGCATTGGGAGTCCAAGGGCGACGGTGAGTTTTCCATTGAGCAAGTCAATCGGGAAAACCGTGGTACCCAGATCGTGCTGCACCTGAAATCGGACGCCAAGGAATTTGCCAACGGCTGGAAACTGCGCAGCCTGGTGAAGAAGTACTCCGACCATATTTCTTTTCCGGTGGTCATGAAGGCCGAGTCCGAAGAAGGCGAGAAGAAAGACGAGTACGAGACCGTCAACGATGCGACCGCGCTCTGGACCCTTCCACGTACCGAAATCAAGGACGAGGAGTACAAGGAGTTCTACAAACACATCGCCCACGATTTTGAAGACCCGCTGACCTGGTCCCACAATAAGGTGGAAGGCAAGCTGGACTACACCAGCCTGCTGTATATCCCGGCCCGAGCGCCTTTTGATCTTTACAACCGGGAAGCGCCCCGCGGCCTGAAGCTGTATGTGCAGCGCGTGTTCATCATGGATGACGCCGAGCAGTTCCTGCCGCTTTACCTGCGTTTTGCCAAGGGTGTGATCGACTCGAACGACCTGTCCCTGAACGTTTCGCGCGAGATCCTGCAGAACGACAGCACCGTGGAAAGCATTCGTACCGCGCTGACCAAGCGGGTTCTGGACATGCTGTCCAAGCTGGCCAAGAAGGATCCGGAGCAGTACCAGAAGTTCTGGGGTGAGTTCGGCACTGTATTGAAGGAAGGCCCGGCGGAAGATTTCAGCAACCGCGAGAAGATTGCCGGTCTGCTGCGCTTTGCCTCTACCCACACGGGCGAGAGCACACAGAATGTCTCTCTCGATGACTACATCAGCCGTATGAAAGAGGGGCAGAAGAAGCTCTATTACATTACCGCCGACAACTTCACCGCGGCCAAGAGCAGTCCGCACCTGGAAGTATTCCGCAAGAAGGGCATTGAGGTTCTGATCCTTACCGATCGCATCGACGAGTGGATGATGGGCTACCTCAGCGAGTACGACGGCAAACAGTTCCAGGACGTCGCTCGTGGCGATCTGGACTTGGGCGAAGTCGAGACCGAGGAAGACAAGAAGCACAAGGAAGAGGCGGCCGAAGAGCACAAGGATCTGCTCGAGCGCATCAAAAATGCTCTGAGCGACCGGGTTCAGGAAGTGCGTGTAACTAACCGTCTGACCGACTCACCGGCCTGCCTGGTTGTGGGTGATTTTGACATGGGTGCGCAGATGAAGAAGATCATGGAAGCCGCCGGCCAGAAAGTGCCGGAAAGTAAACCGATCTTCGAGATTAACGTGGACCATCCACTGGTGCAGCGCCTTGAGAGCGAGAAGGGCGAAGAGCGGTTCAACGAGCTCTCTGCAGTCCTGCTGGATCAGGCCACCCTGGCCAGCGGTGAGCAGCTCCCGGATCCGGGTGCCTACGTTACCCGCCTGAACCGTCTGTTGCTTGAATTGGCCAACTGATAGCTGATGCAGCAGATTATAGTGGATATCAGCATCAGCCCTGATGAGTGGATCAAGCTCTATCAGGGCGTTGCCACCGATGTTCACACCACGGCCCGGGACGGACGCTCCGTCCGCTTCCCGGCCCGTATTCTCTCCCGTTTCTACCTCCGCGATGGAATTCGCGGCAGCTTCCGCATCGTTTTTGACGATGCTGGCAAGTTCTCTTCCATTGAGCGGCTCTAGTCAGCCAGCACTTCATTCATAAATAAAAGCTTTCACAAATTTATTTTTAATTAATTGTATTAGGTGATCAACCTCGCGCTAAGGTGGTGGTGTTCTCGTTAGGCAGGAGCAGATCCATGTCCAATGCAGTGTCAATCAGTCGTTCAATCGCCTGGCCGGACTTTCTAGACATCCTGGCGAGTTATTCCAGTGATTACGCTTGTGCCCAGTAATGGAATGAACCCGCATGGCGTGCGGGAAACCCTATAGGCACACGCTATCCGGGACATAAGAAATACTCAGAGCAGATTGTTTGTTGTGTCCTATAGTTAGAAGTGCCTGAATCAAAGCAGTGTCGTTTTGCCAACCCCAATGAGGAGAGAGAAATGACCGACAACAACAGTGCGGGTGGAAAGTGCCCCGTAATGCATGGCTCGAATACCCAGGAGAAGGCCGACGTAGCCGGCTGGTGGCCTGAGAACCTCAATCTGGACATCCTTCATCAGCACGACCGCAAAACCAATCCCCTCGGTGAAGATTTCGACTACCGGGAAGAGGTCAGGAAACTTGACCACGAAGCTCTTGAAAAAGACATGCACGAGTTGATGACCAACAGCCAGGAATGGTGGCCGGCTGATTGGGGTCATTACGGTGGTCTGATGATTCGTCTGGCGTGGCACGCGGCCGGTACCTATCGACTGGCCGATGGCCGCGGTGGTGCGGGTACCGGTAACCAGCGATTTGCTCCTCTGAACTCCTGGCCCGACAACGGCAACCTCGACAAGGCCCGCCGTCTGCTGTGGCCGCTGAAGAAAAAGTACGGCAACAAGGTGAGCTGGGCCGACCTGTTTATCCTGGCCGGTAACGTTGCCTATGAATCGTTTGGCCTGAAGACGTTTGGTTTCTCCTATGGCCGGGAGGACATCTGGCACCCGGAGAAAGACATCTACTGGGGTGCGGAAAAAGAGTGGCTGGCACCATCGGACAGCCGTTATGAGGACGTGAACAAGCCTGACACCATGGAAAACCCTCTGGCCGCCGTGCAGATGGGTCTGATCTATGTGAACCCGGAGGGCGTCAATGGTCAACCGGATCCCCAGAAGACCGCCGAGCAGGTAAGAACGACCTTTGCCCGCATGGCGATGAATGATGAAGAGACTGCAGCGTTGACCGCGGGCGGCCACACGGTTGGTAAAGCTCACGGTAATGGTGATGCCGATGCCCTTGGACCAGAGCCGGAAGGTGCAGACGTCGAAACCCAGGGCTTCGGCTGGATGAACCCGAATCTCGGCGGCAAGGCGACCAATGCCGTCACCTCCGGTATCGAAGGCGCCTGGACGACGAACCCGACCAAGTTCGACATGGGCTATTTCGATCTGTTGTTCGGCTACGAGTGGCAGCTGACCAAGAGCCCGGCTGGTGCGAACCAGTGGGAGCCGATCGACATCAAAGAAGAGCACATGCCGGTCGACCCGACCGACCCATCTGTCCGTCGCAAGCCGATGATGACTGATGCGGATATGGCCATGAAGGTGGACCCGAAGTACCGTGCGATCTGCGAGAAGTTCATGGCCGATCCGGATTACTTCAAGGATTGCTTTGCCCGTGCCTGGTTCAAGCTGACGCACCGCGATATGGGGCCGAAGTCCCGTTACATTGGTCCGGGTGTGCCGGATGAAGACCTGATCTGGCAGGATCCGGTGCCCCAGGGCGAGACCAACTACATCGAAGAGGTGGTGAAGGAAAAAATCGCCGCAGCGGGTCTGAGCCTGAACGAGCTGGTCTGCACCGCTTGGGACAGCGCCCGCACGTTCCGCGGATCTGATATGCGCGGTGGTGCCAACGGTGCCCGGATTCGCCTGGCTCCCCAGAAGGACTGGCAGGGCAATGAGCCCGATCGTCTGGACAAGGTGCTCAAGGTGTATGAGCAGATTTCGGCCGACACCGGCGCCAGCATCGCTGACGTGATCGTGTTGGGTGGTAACCTGGGCATCGAGATGGCAGCCAAAGCTGCCGGCCATGACGTGCACGTTCCCTTCCTCAAGGGTCGTGGCGATGCGACCGACGAGATGACGGACGCAGAATCCTTCGAACCGATGGAGCCGTTGGCTGACGGCTTCCGCAACTGGCAGAAGAAGGATTACGTGGTCAAGCCTGAAGAAATGCTTCTGGACCGTGCCCAACTGATGGGTCTGACCGCGCCTGAAATGACCGTTCTTCTTGGCGGCATGCGGGTGCTCGGGACCAACTATGGTGGCACCAAGCACGGCGTATTCACAGACCGCGTTGGCCAACTGACCAACGACTTCTTCGTGAATCTGACCGACATGGCAAACCGTTGGGAGCCTACTGGCAAGAACTCGTATAACATCGTGGATCGCAAAACTGGCGACACCAAGTTCACCGCGACCCGTGTTGATCTCGTGTTCGGTTCCAACTCCATCCTGCGTGCCTACGCAGAGGTGTACGCCCAGGACGACAACGAAGAGAAGTTTGTGAACGACTTCGTCGCCGCCTGGACCAAGGTCATGAACGCCGATCGCTTCGACGTCAAGAAGTAAACCAGCCGTAACCAGCCGGGCATTCCATTACGGGATGCCCGGCTACCAACTTCCCGCCAAATTCCCTACAATCCGCTCCGTCTGATTTTTGATCAGCCACAACCTTTACCCCTTTTGATCAAACCTCTGGAGCCTTCATGCGAATCATCCTTGCCCCGATGGAAGGGCTGGTCGACGCACCTATCCGCGAAACCCTGACAAAGGTTGGCGGGATAGATCGGTGCGTAACCGAATTCGTTCGCGTGACCCATGGCATGCTGCCTCCGAGAGTGTTCTACAAATACGCCCCCGAGCTACACAACCGGTCACTCACTCAAGTAGGTACCCCCGTTGCCGTTCAGCTATTGGGTTCAGACCCTCATCAGATGGCACGCCATGGCGTGCGGGCTGCGGAACTTGGTGCTACCCAGGTGGACATCAACTTTGGCTGCCCCGCCAAAACCGTGAATAAACACAAGGGCGGCTGCGTGTTGATGCGGGAGCCGGAGCTCATGCACGAAATTGTGGCTGCTGTTCGTCAGGCTGTGCCAGGCCATGTACCTGTTACCGCCAAGATGCGGCTGGGCTACGACGACCGTTCCATGGGCGTGGCTTGTGCGCAGGCACTGGAATCCGCGGGTGCCGAAGAGATTGTTATCCATGCCCGCAGCAAAGTGGATGGCTACAAACCGCCGGCCTACTGGGAGGAAATCGCCCGGGCAAGGGAGGCGGTAAAAACCCACATCATTGCCAACGGCGAGATCTGGACGGTCGCAGATTACTGGCGATGCCGTGAGGTGTCCGGCTGCGATGACGTGATGATTGGCCGTGGCCTGATCGCGCGGCCAGACCTCGCCCGCCGGATCAAGGCCAGCCAGCAGGGTGAAACCGTGGCTGATATGACCTGGACGGAGGCCGTGGCGCTGGTTCGCGAGTACGCGACCGTTCTCCAGGGCTGGCTTGAGGACCGCTATGTGACCGGTCGCATCAAGCAGTGGCTCAATTTTCTCCGACAGGGTTTTGCCGAGGCAGAAGCTCTCTGGCCAGAGGCCCGAAAAATTCGTCAGGTGGCGCCCATGATGGCATGCCTCGAGCAGCCGGTTATCCTGACAGGCACGCGCGCAGCCTGACCCAAATCTTCCCAAGTTGGAATTTCCGCCGGTGACACTGGTATCAACGGTGTTTTCGCTCGTATCTATACTGGTACGAACAAAAAAGCGACTGGGAGGACGAGCAACATGTTTCCAGGACTATTCCGTTATGCTCTGGCGAGTGCCGGAGTGATTGCCTGTATGCTTTTGGTTGCGGCCTTGCCCGCCGCAGCTGATGACCATGTGGTGAAGGTAACCCCCTTGGGTAGCCACGATGGTGAATTCTGTGGCCGTGACCGGGCGCTGGTGTTTGAAGATCCGAACGGCACCCGGATTCTCTACGATGCCGGGCGAACCGTCGCCGGGCCAGACGATCCTCGTCTGGGCAAGATCGACATTGTGCTGGTTTCCCATATGCATGGGGACCACGTGGGTGACCAACGAATCAGCAAGACAAACCAGGGCACCTGCGGGTCCCCGGACACCGGTGTTTCAACGCTGCCACAATCCAACACCGTCGATATTGCAGTGAAACACAACGCAAAGATCGTGACAGGCAGTGAAATGCCTGCCTTTTTTGCCGCCAAGCTCAAGGACGCTGGCGGTGATCCCGCCAACTCCATGCTGGTGCGTTTTGGGGGCGAACGTGAGGTTGGCGGAGTGGCAATCACCACGGTGCCTGCGGTTCACAGCAACGGCGTTTCGCCTTCCTTCCTGACCGGTCCATTGGCGGAATACCTGGCAGCTGCCGGTGTGGGTGCCAGTGTTGGACCACCAACGGGCTACGTGTTGAAGTTTTCGAATGGCCTGGTCGTTTACCTGTCAGGTGATACCGGTATTACCGCTGAGCAGCAGCTGGTTGTGAGAGATCACTATGGTGCGGGGCTTGCGGTGATGAACATAGGAAATACGTTCACCACCGGACCCAAGCAGGCCGCCTATGTGATCAACGATCTGGTGCAACCGAAGGCCGTCATTGCCTCCCATGCCAACGAGCCGGCCACCTCCGGCGGCAAGGTTCAGGACGGCACGCGCACGGCGTTGTTCCGGGATTCCGTGAACGTGCCGGTCCATGTTCCGCTCAGTGGCCGCACCATGGCGTTCAACAGCATGGCAAGCTGTATTTCCGGCTGTAATTGATGATCAACGCGGCAGCCGATCAGTTCTCCATCTCCGGCTGGTAGTTGCCTGAGCGCGCCGCGCCGTTCAGGCGAGCGCGCTTGAGTATCGCCGCCTGGGCTTCGGGGCCATTCTCCAGATTACCGGCCCAGGCTTTCTGGGCCGGCTCCTGAAGCGCACGTCCATAGGAAAAGCTGAGCTCCCAGGGCTGAGGACCCATGCTGTTCATGGCATTCAGGTTGATAGTGGCCTCTTCAGGAGTTTGCCCGCCCGACAGGAAGAAGATGCCCGGAACCGCAGCCGGTACCGCTCTTCGAAAGACAGCAAGTGTTGCTGTCGCCACTTCTTCAGGCGAGGCCTTTGGATTCTCCTTGCCCGGAGTCACCATGCTGGGCTTCAGGATCATCTGTTCCAGCTGAACTTTATGCCGGTAAAGGGCTCGGAAAACCTCGCGAATGACCGCTTCGCTCACTTCCGCGCAGCGATCAATGCTGTGATTGCCATCAATCAGCACTTCCGGCTCGACGATAGGCACAATACCCAGGGACTGGCAGATAGCCGCGTAACGGGCGAGAACCTCGGCATTCGCCTCGATCGCCTGCCGCGAGGGCAGGGTGTCTGAGATGTGGAACACATCCCGCCACTTGGCAAACCGTGCCCCCTGGTTCTTGTAGATTTCCAGGCGGTCGTCCAGGCCATCCAGACCAAAGGTGATTTCATCACCGGGGGCATTCACGAGAGGGCCTTTACCCTTGTCGACCTTGATACCTGGCACTATGGCCTTGCTGGCCAGAAGCTTCGGCATGGGCACATTATCGAGGCTCTGCTGGCCGAGTGTCTCTTCAAACAGGATGACCCCACTGATGAATTCCCCGAGCCCGGAAGCCGAAAAAATGAGGCTCCGATATTCCCGCCGCATATCCTCGCTCGACTCCACGCCAACGGCTTTGAAGCGCTTGGCAATGGTGGGGTGGCTTTCATCCGCCGCGAGGATTCCCTTGCCTGGCTGAACCAGATCCCGGATGGTCGTGCTGAGTTCTTCCTGAGTGGTCATAGTGAGCTCCTGATTAATCCTTGAAGGTCTGATTGGTCGTTCGGCCCGCTACCTTATTGTAGACGTTGAATAGGTGTGTGGAATTTGATCTGGGCTAAGGCAGAAGCCTGCACTGTGATTTATGCTTCAACAATAACAACAGGGAAAAGGGAAGCCTGAATATGAAAACCGTTGTCAGTGTCAGCCTGGGATCTTCCGAATACGATTACGATCTGGAGACCTCCTTCCTCGGCCAGCCATTCCGGATTATTCGAATTGGCACAGACGGCGACCTTTCCCGTGCCGAAGCGGTTCTTGAGTCGGTACACACGCAGGCCGACGCCATTGGTCTGAGTATGGTCCACGATCACTATGAGGTGGGTCGGGAGCAGCTTGAACACCCCGATACCGCTCGCCTGGAGGCCTGTGTGCCTGACAAGCCCGTGACCACCGGTGCGGGCCTGAGGGCGATCCTGCAGGAATGGGCCGTCCGCCACACCCAATCCGAACTGGGGCATTTTTTCGACAACGCCCGTGTGCTGTTTATGAATGGGCAGGCCGGTTATCGAATTGCCCGGTCCCTCTCGGAACACACCGACAACCTTTTCTTTGCCGACCCGTACACGGATTTCGGGGTGCCCAGGCTGCTGACTTCCCTGAAGCAACTGGAAACCTACACCTCGCTGACGGCTCCGATCATGTTCAGGCCAGCAGCCGTGAAAGCGGTAGAAACCATTCTTCACACACCCTTATATCGTCTGGGTGAAAACCTCGTTAAAGGCTCATTGCACCATGCCGTGGCCGATTCCCACGTGATCGTAGGCGCCATCGGAGACCTGGAGCATTTCACGCAGAAAGAGCTGGATGGCAAGACCATCATAACTTCGCGGGTTACTGACTCGGCGCTCGACTGGATGAGGTCCCGCCGGGTTGCCATGGTCGTTGACTACAGTCCATGGCTGGAAGGCCGACCCCTGGGCGTGAATGTGATGGAGGCGATGATCAGCGCCGCGCTCTCCAGAACACCGGATCAGCTGGGACCGGACGATTATCTGGATGTTATCCAGAGTCTCGGTATTGAGCCGCGAATCCTGTATCCGGATGGCTACCGTCGGGTGAACCGGTTTGCGTTTGTTATTCATCCGCTTTCCCAGCAATACCTCACCAAGACGCCGCCGCTGGATTGGGTTGCCAATGTTTCCCCTCCTGTGGTGATGAACCTGGTGGAAAAGGCCATCGCCTATTCACCACCGTTTATTTATTCGAAGGTGTCCGGAATCCGGTCACCGAATGGCGATGAGGTAGAGGGCTGGCTGATTACCGTGGGTGGCACCCCCCGGGAAATCATGGCCCACGGGCCGGAATTTACCTACGCCCGGCTGTTGCAGGCCGCAAAGCTGGCCAAGAAACTCGGGGCCCAGATCATGGGCCTGGGGGCGTTCACCAAGGTAGTGGGGGATGCAGGTATTACGGTGGCCAAGCGGGCACCGCTGCCGATCACAACCGGTAACAGCTACAGTGCCTCCGGTGCGCTTTGGGCGGCCCATGATGCCATGAAGAAAATAGGGCGGGTAAGTATCGGCGCCAGCGGCAAGGCCGCCGGCAAGGCGATGGTGGTGGGTGCTACAGGTGCCATCGGCTCCGTCTGTGCACGATTGCTGGCCAAGGCAGTGGATGAGGTCTACCTAGCGGCACCGGAGCCGGCGAAACTCCTGGCGCTCAAGGAAAGCATCGAACAGGAAACGCCCGGGGCCATCGTGCATGTTGCCGGTTCGGCCGAACGCGATCTGGCGGACATGGACATGATCGTCACTGCCACCTCCGGAGCCGGCAAACGCATTCTCGACATCATGAAAGTGAAGCCGGGTTGTGTGATCACCGACGTAGCGCGCCCCCTGGATATTCCGGCAGAAGACGTGGCAAAGCGTCCGGATGTGCTGGTGATCGAATCCGGCGAAATACAGCTACCGGGCGACGTACACATGAAAGACATCGGCTTGCCCAAAGGTATTGCCTATGCCTGCCTGGCGGAAACCATTGTGCTGGCCCTTGAGGCGCGTTTCGAGAACTTCACCCTGGGCCGAAACATCGAATGGGAGAAAGTGCGGGAGATTTACAAGCTCGGCCTGAAACATGGCATGAAACTGGCCGCCATCTCCGGGGTGAACGGTGTGTTCACCGAGGAGGACTTTGAACGGGTTCGAACCCTGGCGGCCAGTGCAGAAGCATCTCAGGCGCATGAACCTCAAGCAGAGGGATCGAGCACACCGGCGTAGCGCACGCCGCTGAGCAGGGCCATCTCCCGATGCCAGGTGGACAGGTCATCGATATTCAGTTTGCTGAGGCTGTCATGGCCGCAGGCCCTTGCCATTACCTGCATCAGTGAGACCGAGGCCTCAAGGAAGTTCTGCAGCTGTTTGGCCGACTGGTCCACATTTAACCGCTGGCGCAGATCCTTGTTCTGGGTTGCGATGCCAGCGGGGCAGTTATTGGTGTTGCAGATACGGGCAGCAACACAGCCGATGGACTGCATGGCACTGTTGGCAATCGCAATGCCGTCTGCACCCAGGGCCATCGCCTTCACGAAATCAATGGGTACCCGCAGGCCGCCGGTCACGATCAGCGTGACTCGTCCGCTGGCGCCGCGATCATCCAGATAGCGCCGGGCGCGAGCCAGGGCCGGAATGGTCGGCACACTGATGTGGTCGCGGAAGATTTCGGGCGCAGCGCCAGTTCCGCCGCCACGGCCGTCCAGAATGATGTAATCGGCGCCGGCATCCAGCGCGAACTGAACATCCCGCTCGATGTGATTGGCGCTGAGTTTGAAACCTACAGGAATTCCGCCGGTGATTTCCCGAACATGGCTGGCGAAGCGCTGGAAATCCTCGACCGAGCGCAGATCCTCGAACGTGGGTGGTGAAATGGCAGATTTACCCTCGGGAATGTTGCGAACCTGTGAGATTTTGCCGGTATTCTTGTTGGCCGGCAGGTGACCACCGGTACCGGTCTTGGCGCCCTGTCCACCCTTGAAATGGAATGCCTGGACTTTCTTCAACAGCTCTTCTTTGTAGCCAAACTTGGCGCTGGCCAGTTCATAGAAGTAGCGTGAGTTTTCCTGCTGCTCCTCCGGCAACATGCCGCCTTCGCCGGAGCAGATCCCGGTGCCGGCAAGCTCGGCGCCCCGGGCCAGGGCAATTTTTGCCTCCTCCGATAGAGCGCCGAAGCTCATGTCCGAAACGAAAAGGGGCATGCTCAGGGTGAGGGGTTTGCGGGCTTCAGGTCCGATCACCAGTTCCGTTGATACTTCGGCGTCATCGGCCAACGGTTTGCTGGCCATCTGGGCCACCATTAGCTGCAGATCGTCCCAATGGGGCAGGGTGTGACGGGGCACGCCCATGGCGGTTGTTGGGCCATGGTGGCCCATGTTGCTCAGGCCCTCACGCGCTAACTGGTGAATAAACTCAACCGTCGGCTCGTCCTTTGTCGACTTGGCTTTTGGAGCGTCACCGGACTGGCTCTCATCGTCGCCATCGTCGTCAGAATCAGGTGCCTCCTTGCCAACCTGATCATCGCTGAACTGCTGGTGGGTGCCGTCACAGTAGGGAGCGCTTCCGGTCTGTTTGCACTGGCACAGAACTGCCTCTTCGTCTTTTTCCGCCTTGAAGACCTTGGGTTTGAATCCGGTGTCTCCATGGGAACCGTCGCAGAACGGCTGGTTATTGGAACGACCACAGACGCAAAAGGCGTATTCTTCGCCCTTTTTGAGACTGACTTTCTTGGGCTTGTTATCAGCGATCACCGGATTGCTCATTGCAAAGCTCCTTGTTTGGCGTATGCCGGTAAATGTACAAAGGTGTACGGGCATCAAACGCAAATAGGCTACTTGTAATGACCAAGTGTGGGTCAGAAATGCTGTCAGTGCTATTCCGTTCGCCAATTTCGCTCCAGCAATTCGTGTTCTTTCTCTGGGCCAATTGGTGGCGTCGCCATCATGCGGTCGAGTTGGTCGTCAAGTACGCTTCCTCCGCTGGCTGTCCGGTAGCCGTCGCTTGCAACTGCCTGACCTGTTTCCACCTGAACTCGCTGTTCCCAGTTCCCCGAATGGGTGCGACAGGCAATCTGCTCCGACCCATTGCTGTGGGTCTCTAACCGGAACTGCCGACACCATTCACCGGATTGGTTTCTGAAGGTCAGTCGAGGTGTAAGTTCGATGCTGGCATTCACAGAATAGGTTTCTCCGCTGGGGCGGCTGTCCAGTGTCGCCGCTACCTCTGACCATACCGCATTGTCCGCGGTTGGCATGGTAAGCCACTGCGCCATCGCGAACCCTGCGACCACGGCTGCTGCAATGGCTTTACCTGAATGCCCGCGCAGTCTGCGCCACCAGGGAAACGATACAACATTGCTATCCGTTGGCTTTGGCGTCTCCCGATTATCCTCAGCGAGCATCCTGGTGACTGATTCGGGGAAGGGACGGTCATCAATGTCGCCGTAGTGGCTCTTTAGTTCTGAATCAACGGCCGCAAGCTCCGCCAACCGGTCGGTCAGGGATGGGTCCGTTGCGAGCCGCTCCCTGACAGCCTCCATTTCCGATGGGCTCAGTTCACTGTCCAGAAATGCTGACAGTGTTTCGTCTGTAATCTTCATGACTCGCTCCTCAAGGTTGCGGGTGACAGAGCTTCGCTCAGGGCTGCCCGGGCACGGGCCAGCCGGCTCATGACAGTGCCTTTGGGCACCTCGAGTATTTCCGCCACCATCTTGTAGGGCATTCCCTGGATAGCAACGAGAGAAATGATCTGTCGCTGGTCTTCGGGAAGGCGTGACATGGCGGCGTCCACACGGCTCCACTCGATCTCTTTCGTTGTCTGATGCTCGCCATCGGTCACTTGCCCATCGCTTAACTCCGGATTTTCGGTGGCATCCCGACGAACCTTTCGAGCCCGACACTCGTCTATCCAGACATTGCGGCATATCCGGAAGGCCCATTTCGTGAGATCGACATCACTGGGCATATCGCGGGTCAGGATTCTCTCGACGGTATTCTGCAAGAGGTCATCGGCATCGGCCATGGAGCCCGTCAGGGAGTACGCAAACCTTCTCAGGGCTGGTAGTAGATCCTTGAGTTCCTGTTGCATAGTTCTTTTTCAGAGTTGAGTGTATGGGGAAGACGATCCGGCCCGCGTTTTATTCCATGCGTCAGGGAATTTTTTCCAGTTCAGGCCGTTAGAGTAAGTGAAACAATCCAGAATTTGGACGGTAACCATGAAGCCGCTTTTTAAATTGTCGATTCTGTCAGCTGTGGTCATGTGTTGGGCGCCGTTATCTGCGACCGCGCTCACTGCGGACGGACTGATCAACAACCCGGTGAGCGGTATCAACCGACAGGTGGAGCGAAACGCCGAGCGGCTGGTGGAGCGGGCAGCGACTCGTCGAGCAGAGCAACAGGCTGAGAACCTCCGGAGTGCCCTCAAGTCGCTTCCGGATAGCCTTCCTGTCTACACAGTATCAGGGCAAAAAGCGTTTAATGAAGTCGTACAGGAGGATGGCTTCAGGGCTGCAGAGAGGCAATGGCTGGTGACCGGTACGCCGGAGGACATCAATCGCCTGGACCATCCGGGGATCACCGCTCTGGAACGTACAACCTTATCCGGGCTTGGCATGATCGTGGCCAGATTTCGGGTTCGTCCGGACCTGGATTCATACGAGAGTCTTCGCAAGCTCTTGCCGGAACTGGCCGACAGCCTGGACCGCAACCACGTATACAGCCCGCGGACAGGTCCATCCGATTCTTCGGAAGTGCCTGCCGTTCGATCGGGTGTAAGCCTGTGTGAGGAGCCGGTCAAAATAGGAATGATCGACACGTCCGTGGCAACGGAACACCCCGCTTTTGGTGCAGCCCGTATAGTCGAACAACGTTTTTTGTCGCTGGAAGGGAGTCGCGGTGAACTGGCTCCTGTAAAACAACATGGTACAGCGGTCGCGGGCCAGTTGGTTGGCAGGCAGGGTAGCGAAGGGGAGGCAAGGCTGCCGGGTGCGACCCTTTTTAACGCCTCGGTTTTTTACTCGCGGACAGACAATCTCTCCGGAGCCACGCTAGTGCATTTGCTGAAGGGTTTGGACTGGCTGGCGACACAGGAACCATCGGTGATCAATATCAGCCTTACCGGTGCCGATAACCGGCTACTGGAAGCGGCGGTCAGACGACTTGCCAATCAGGGTACGTTGTTGGTTGCTGCGGTTGGCAATGAGGGGCCCGCCGCGTCACCGCTGTTCCCGGCGGCGTATTCTGAAGTGATTGGCGTTACCGCAACCTCCCGCACAGGTGAGCTCTACCGATGGGCAAGTCGCGGAGAACACGTGATGTTCGCAGCCCATGGTGTTGCGGTTAGCGTTCCTGACCCGGAGGGCGGCCTGGCGACGGAGAGTGGCACTTCACTGGCCGCTCCTGTTGTTGCAGCTGCCTTGGCCTGTGAAGCCAATGGCAGTAATCCACAGAAGGCCGTTGAGGTATTGATAGACCAGGCTCGGGACCTGGGTGAGCCTGGTCGGGACAGTATTTTTGGTTTCGGTTTCCTGCCGTATTGACTTGCCCGCGTCAGAAATCTGCCCTGAGTGTCAGGCCGGCAATGGTTCGGCTGTAGTCGGTGGAGTCCTCGTTGCCCTGGTAAATACCATGAGACACAGAGGGCTCGACGCTGAAAGTCCCGTTCAGACCAATTCGCCAACTGGCTTCGAAAACATTAGCCTGCTCGGCCCGACGACTGGCTGACGTGTCGATAAAATCCCCGGTGAAAGGGTTGTCGAGAAACGAGCTAGAAGAAGAAACCGCTGGTTGGTCGTAGTCCCGTGTTTCATATCGCCAGCCAAGACGAATCCGATTATCCTCTCCTCCCAGCAAAAAGCGATTGAGCAACGTCGCCCGCACTCGCCAGACTTCGTTGTCGAAGGATTCCGCTTCGGCATCCTCCTTGTCGTAGTCCACGCCCATTACGAAATGACTCCTGGCGTTATTAAAGAAGAAAAACGAATCGAGGCTTGCGCCCCGGATGTCCGAATCGCGCGCCTCGCTCTCCTCGTAGTCCTTACGCTTTTCCTGCAGGCTCGCAAGCAGGTAAACATCGTCACCAATGAGGCTGCCGAGGTAGGCGCTTGCCCTGTGGAAATCGAGAAAGGGCTCTGAGCCCAAAACCGAGTGGGAATAATGGTAGCTCGTACCAATGGTTACCGGATCAAAATCGTAACTCAGATCGGCGGAGAGTAAGTGAATGTCCTGGTCGAATTGATCAAGCTCCCGATATCGACTGCCAGAGAGGGAGTATCCGAGGGTAAGGTTCAGTCGTTCGGCAGGCTTCAGCACCCCTTCCAGGCCGGCGTCAAAAACCCAGGCCTGATCACTCTGGTCCGATGAGGCGTTAAGGTCATCCACGGAGACATTGCTGTCGTGCTCAAAACCGGCTGACAGGTGTCCGTTTAAGGTAGTTTGTTCGGCGGCGTCGGCAAAACACACAGTGGTCATAAGACCCAAAGCGCTAACAAACGGTAGAGATCGCGTGCAGTTCATAACGGTGTTTCTCCTCAGCTGAAAAAAGAGCCGGGCCAAAAGAGGCCCGGCGATTCAGATTTGGCTATCGGTTCAGAGCATCCCGCCGCTGGCGGAACCTTTTACAGTGCTCCTGACGGAATTCTGAACCTCGCTCCTGACGCTATCGGACACAGACGTACCGATTTGTTGATGGGTTTCAGCACGGATTTCGGCGTTGCGAGTGTTGTTCATCTCATCTTTTGCCTTGCCAGCCTGCTCATTGGCTTCATTCCGGGCGACGTTTGCCGTTGCCGAGGCCGTGCCCCGCACCTGTTGACCGGCCTCAACACCTGCGCTGACAGCTCGATTGGCGTTCTGGCGAGCTTCGTCTCTAGCCGCCTTGCCATTTACGCTGCCTTGCGCGTTGGCCGATGCGCCGCCTTGCGTGGAAACGCCATTCTGGCTGCTGGCTTCGGCCGACATGTTGGCATCAGCCTGTGCGTTTGCAGTGGCAGCGCCTTCGGCTGCATAGGCGCCGGTGGAAAGAAGTGAGCAGATTGCGAGTGTCAGTACGTGTTTTTTCATGGTTACGTCCTCCTGTTTTACCCTTTCGGGTGGCTTTCATCAGGAGGACGTACCAGCAACGGATTTATTCCAGAAAAATTCAGAACTTCCTAGAAACCTGCTTTGGCAGCCCGTGCGACATGCAGTTTCTTGTAGCTCTCGATCAACCGCTGGTGCTTTTCCAATCCTTCCAGCTGCATGTTGGTTGGTTCAAGACCATGGAAACGGACTGTGCCGTCTATTGAGCCAACAACGGCTTCCATGGTTTTCTCGCCGAACATGCGAGTGAAGTTGGTGATGTAGTCGTCCATTTCCATTTCGTCATCCAGGGTGACTTCCAACGCTGCGTACATCGCCCGGTAGAAGAGGCCCCGCTCAACGGTGTTGTCGTTGAACTGAAGGAACATGTCGACGAACTCCAGCGCTTCTTCATGCCACCGGAGGGCAAGGCAGATCAGGATCTTCAGCTCAAGGATGGTGAGCTGACCCCAGACGGTGTTTTCATCAAACTCCACGCCAATCAGGGTGATGATGGTCATGTAGTTGTCCAACTGGCTGGCTTCCAGTCGCTCCGCCAGATCGGCCAGTTGCTCCTCGTCCAGACGGTGCAGGTTGAGGATGTCTTCCCGGTAGTCCAGAGCCATGTTGGTGTTGTCCATGATCAGGTCTTCCACCGGGTACACCTCTGAGTACCCGGGAACCAGAATCCGGCACACCGGCGCGCCCAGTTCCTCATAAACCGCGACATACACTTCCTTGCCCAGGTCCCGGAGGATACCGAACAGACACTCCGCTTCCTCCGCGTTGGTGCCGGAGAAATCCCACTCGACAAACTCATAGTCGGATTTCGCGCTGAAGAAGCGCCAGGACACAACGCCGGTGGAGTCGATGAAGTGCTCCACAAAGTTGTTCGGTTCGGTGACGGCCAGGCTGTTGAAGGTCGGCGGCGGCACGTCGTTGAGACCCTCGAAGCTGCGCCCCTGCAGAAGCTCAGTGAGGCTTCGCTCCAGAGCCACTTCAAAGTTCGGGTGCGCGCCAAAGGACGCAAACACGCCGCCAGTGCGCGGGTTCATGAGCGTCACGCACATCACCGGGAACTGGCCGCCCAGGGAAGCATCTTTGACCAGAGTCGGGAAGCCCTGGGCCTCCAGCGCTTCAATGCCTTCCAGGATGTCGTGGTATTTTTCAAGAACCTCCCGGGGTACGTCCGGCAGAGCGATTTCCTCTTCGATGATCTGCTTTTTGACGGCGCGCTCAAAGATTTCCGACAGGCACTGAACCTGCGCTTCGTTCAGCGTATTGCCGGCACTCATGCCGTTGCTGAGAAACAGGTTTTCGATCAGGTTGGACGGGAAATACACCGTCTCGCCGTCGGATTTTCGCACGTAGGGCAGGGAGACAATGCCCCGGTCGGCTCTGCCAGAGTTGGTGTCGATCAGATTGGAGCCACGAAGCTCGCCGTCCGGATTGTAGATGGCCAGACAGTGGTCATCCAGGATGCCGTCGGGCAGTTCGTCGTTCGGCCCGGGCTTGAACCACTTTTCGTTCGGGTAATGGACGAACTCGCTGTTGGCGATTTCCTCGCCAAAGAACTGGTCGTTGTAGAAGAAGTTGCAACTGAGCCGTTCGATGAACTCGCCCAGGGCAGAGCAAAGGGCGCTTTCCTTGGTGGCGCCCTTGCCATTGGTAAAGCACATCGGTGAGGCGGCATCGCGAATGTGCAGTGACCAGACGTGCGGCACGATGTTCCGCCAGGACGCGATCTCGATCTTCATGCCCAGCTCCTCGAGGATGCCGGTCATATTGGCGATGGTTTGCTCCAGCGGCAGGTCCTTGCCTTCGATAAAGGTCTGGCTGCCGCCTTCCGGCTGAGTCATCAGCAGTGCCTGGGCGTCGGCGTCCAGGTTCTCGACGGTTTCAATCTCGAAGGTGGGCCCGGTCTGGACAACTTTTTTTACCGTGCACCGATCGATCGAGCGCAGAATGCCTTGTCGGTCTTTTTCAGAGATATCCTCTGGCAGCTCCACGGAAATCTTGAAGATCTGGTTGTATCGATTTTCCGGGTCCACGATGTTGTTCTGGGACAGGCGGATATTTTCGGTGGGAATGTCCCGGGCGAGACAGTAAACCCGAACGAAGTACGCCGCACAGAGTGCCGACGAGGCCAGGAAGTAATCGAACGGGCTGGGCGCCGAGCCGTCGCCCTTGTAGCGAATGGGCTGGTCCGTTACGACCGTGAAATCGTCAAACTTGGCTTCAAGTCTGAGGTTCTCGAGAAAGTTGACGTTGATTTCCATTACACAGAGTCCTGGATCGGAGAATTTGGCGCGCCATGGCTTTTAATGGCGGCCATTATCCAGTTTTTGCCCGCGTTCGTCTTGGTCGGTCTTCTACGGATAGGCGCAAAATCAGGATCGCAAGACCCGCCGCACAAGCACCGGACCCAGCAATTCAAAGATGATCGTGGAGGCGACAACCACCGGCAGTATGGTATCGCGTAGTTCCGGGAAGCGCTCTGCCGCCAGAAGTGCCATGCCAATAGCCACGCCCGCTTGTGGCGTTAGCGCAAGACCAATACTGCCGGGGAGCTTTTTGCCCCTGGCGGGTGCCACCAGGGTTGAGAGGTAGCCACCCAGAACTCGACCGGCCACACGAAGGGCAATGTAGGAAACGGTCAGAACGATTGCATCTGTTGCCTGGTAAAGATTGACGCTCGCCCCGGATAGAACGAAGAAAAACACCAGGAACGGCCATTCAATGTGCTCGATTTCCCGGA
Source organism: Marinobacter salsuginis (assembly GCF_009617755.1). Classification (NCBI taxonomy): domain Bacteria; kingdom Pseudomonadati; phylum Pseudomonadota; class Gammaproteobacteria; order Pseudomonadales; family Marinobacteraceae; genus Marinobacter; species Marinobacter salsuginis. The sequence continues at coordinate 361,410 of NZ_BGZH01000003.1, read as the reverse complement.
ATGACCGGGTGTGGTGATGTGACAGGTTGGCAACCAGGCTCCCGGCAACCATTGAGGCGAGCAGAGCCGATACTCCCATCGACGAGGAGAACCCGGCTAGCAGCAGGATCAGCGCGATTGCCTCAACCTGCGTGGGTTCGCCGGGTCTTAAACGACCCGTAAGCCATACTGCCGGCAAGCCGATCGCGGCGCCCAGCAGAACAGCACCCCCCAGTTCCCATAGTGCATGCAGCAAGGCCAGCTCTGCTTCGCTACCGATCACCCAGCCGAGCGTGGCCATACTCAATCCGAAGACAACGATGCCCCAGGCATCATCAATGGCAACGATACCCAGCAGCACCTTGGGCAATAGCCCCGCTTTCCGGTTTTCCTTTACAGATTCGCTGACGGCCGCGGGGTCGGTCGCCACTGATATGGCCGCCAGGCTTACCGCCACAACAAGTGGGTATCCCAATGCGAGCAAACCCGCGCCCACCAGCAGGCCCCCACCGACAATCACGAAAAGTGACACAACCAGAATAAGTGGCCCCGTTCTTCGAAGCCGGCTCACCTTTAATTCGCTGCCCAGAAGGAAAGCGACCATCACCAGAGCCAGTTGGATCAGGGGTTCAGTCAACCCTCCGAGCAAGTCGCCGTCTCGCTGGCCGAGCCACACCTGATGAATGACCGCAATAACAATGCCCACCAACATCAGGATCGAGATGCGCGGCACTCTGGTGCGACGGGCGATCGTGTCTGCAAAAATGCTGGCGGTCAGAATCACGCCAAGCAGGATAATGTTCACGGTTGCCTGCGAGGTTTGGATTGGCAGCCACTCGGGGAGTCGTTCGATCATCTGCGCCGTGGGATCCTTCTCGTTATGCTTGGACGTTCCGGGATGAAGAGCACATTACGGGATTTTTCAGTCGGTTACTTCGCCTCCGCGAGCGCCAGCTCCACAGCCTGGGCGGCATGGATGCCAGTGGTATCGTACAGAGGCACAGGGGTATCGGCCTGTCTGATCAGCAGGCCAATTTCAGTGCATCCCAGAATCACGGCTTCGGCGCCGCGCTCTGCCAGCGAGTCGACAACCTCAAGGTAGGCACGGCGGGAGTCGGCCACAACCTGTCCCAGACACAACTCCTCGTAGATTACCCGGTGAATCAGGTGCCTCTGGGGTTCATCGGGGATGACCACGTCAATACCTGCGTTTTCGAGGCGTTCCCGGTAAAACGCCTGCTCCATGGTAAACCGGGTGCCCAGCAAGCCAACGCGACCGATGCCATCCCGGGAAAGAATCTTTGCCGTGGCATCCGCGATGTGTAGCAAGGGAATGCGGAGCACCTGTTCAATCTCCGGCGCCACTTTGTGCATGGTGTTGGTACCGATCACCAGGAAATCGGCACCTGCCTTCTCAAGCGATAACGCGGCATCCGAGAGGATTCGGGCAGTGGCTCCCCATTCTCCCTTGTGCTGAAGCGCTTCAATGTCGGCGAAATCGACGCTGTAGAGCACAATCTTCGCGGAATGCAGGCCGCCCAGCCGAGTCTTCACGCCTTCATTGAGCAGGCGGTAATAGGTCTGCGTGGATTCCCAGCTCATGCCGCCGAGAAGGCCAATGGTTTTCATACAAGAAATCCCAGAACAGAGTTTTTTTGGACTGTAGCACAGTCTCGTGCGGTCGGATTGGCGTTACCGTCCATCTCGATTTATGCCGGCTTGTCGTCCATATCAACCGTTTATCTCAAGCTTTCCTGCAGATCCTCTACCCGTGTGAAACTCCGTGGCACTTGCTGTTCTACCGCCTGAATTCATTCACATGGAGACTATCAAAATGAACCCGTTAGCCGCTCAACTTACCATTCGGTTAAGGCTTACTTTTACGGCATTTGTCTTGTTTATCCTGGCTGGCCCGGTCAGCGCTTCCGACTGGGAGGCGAGTCTTGGCCTTTCCGGTGCCTCTATCCAGCGCCATGTAAAGGGCGAGAGTGATCAGCATGTCGTCGTACCTTATGCTGATCTGCGTTGGCGAATGCTCGTGGCAAATCCGGAGGGTGTTGGGCTGGTCACCTCACCCTCGTCTACCGGCACGCTCAAGTTGATGGTGCAGTTACGCCAGTCTGCGTTCGACCCGGCTGAGAACAGAATTCTGAAAGCACTGGAAGACCGGGACGACACCGGTGAATTCCTTATCAAATGGGAGCAGGTTACACCCTGGGTTGATCTCGCGACCTTTGCGTCGGTCGATATGTTAGACCGGCATGGCGGTCATGAATGGGGTATTGTCGTATCGCGAGAATTGGTCATGTGGGGTGGCGCTCTGGTACCAAGCATTGACGTGCGTCAGCAATCCCGAAAGCTTGTTGACTACTACTACGGAGTTAGTCAGCAAGAGGCGTCTGCAAACATTGCGGCCTACGACGGAGAGAAATCGGTCGTGATGCGGGCGTCGGTTTCTCACGTCCAGAAACTGGGAAACCATTGGCATTCGGTGTTCGCGTTTGGTTATGAGAATCTTGGCGACGGCGTTGGCGATAGCTCAATCGTGGAGCGCAAAGGTTACTGGTCTGGCGGTATTGCAGTCTTTTACCGGTTCTAGGAGCAAAGCAAATGAGTTTTCTTCTAGCATCTCGTGAACGAACCGGAGGGCTTGCCGGTATTCTTGCCGGATTAACGTTTCTGTTCGGAATGGTCTTTTATCTTGCCTTCCTGACTCAGATTCAGTTCGGGAATCTATCGGCAGACATCACCTCCCAGCTTATTTACCTGCAGGAGCACAGCAGTTTTCTGTATACATGGTATTTTGTTATTTACCTCGTGTTCGGTTTTGCGCTGCTCACCATGCAGTTCGGGCTGTCGGCGTTGTTGCCGGGAACAGCCCTGAGCCGCGCTGCATCGCTCGTGGCTTTCCTGTGGGTGGCCCTCGTGATTGCCGCGGGCCTGGTGGCAACTGTTGGGCACGATATGGTGATCACCCTGGCGGATGTCCATCCGGAACTGGCGCCACAGGCTTTTGTGTCGCTTCATGTGGTTATCAACGGTCTGGGTGGCGGAAACGAACTGGTGGGAGGAGTATGGCTGATTCTGGTTTTCTGTGCCGCCCGGCAGCGACAGTCACTGCCAGAAGCCATTCAGTGGGGCGCCCTGGTGGTCGGTATGGCAGGCACGGCCACTGCATTGCCGCAACTTTCAGGGTTCGGTGCAGCGTTCGGGCTTGGCGGCATTCTCTGGTTCGTGGCCACGGGTATGCACCTGGCGTTTAATGGAGCAGGGCACACATCATGATCACTGTGATCCAACGTCTGTGGCGGCGCCACGACCTGCTCAGAGATACCTTCCCAACGCTTGTAATCTGTTATTTGATTTCGTTGGTAATCTGGTTAACCGACGCAGGCGATTTCTGGCTGACACTACAGGTGGCTCTTGTCTTCGGAGTGTCGTGCCTGTGTGCGATACGCATCAGCATTCATTATCTTGAAAACCGGACGTCCATACTGGTGGCGACGGTCATTGGTTACCTGGTAGGAGTTGTGATTGGCATCGTCCATCTGTTCTACCAGATATATGGTACGTTCGAGGAAGTTCGTGAGGCGCCAGCTTCTGACCTGATACTCAAGGTTCTGTTCAGTTTACTGGTGACCTATGTTTTTTATAACTCGCATCGTCTGAGCCGCAAACGCAGAGAATTACAGGCTCAACGTATGCGAACCCTTGAACAGGAAAAACAGCTGGCGGAATCCAACTACCAGGTGCTGCAGTCCAGAATTGAGCCGCACTTCCTGTTCAACACACTTGCCAATATACGCGTATTGATTGACGTGCGACCGGAGACAGCGAAAACGGTTCTGGATGATCTTACCGGGTTGCTCAGAGGTTCCATGACCAAAGCCGAGCGTCAACTGATTCCTCTGTCTGAGGAGTTGGAGTTTGTGAAAGCATATCTTTCGATACAGCGCACTAGAATGGGAGGCAGGTTAAGCTTTGAGGTTGTCGTGCAGGATGACATCGCTGGAGTGAGCTGTCCGCCATTTACCCTGCAGCCGCTGGTTGAAAATTCGGTTATTCATGGTATCGAGCCGAAACTTGAAGGCGGCCATATCCGGGTTCTGGTTGATGTCGGGCCCGAGCGATGCTGCGTTACCATTCGTGATACGGGGCTGGGCCTGAGAAAAGATTATCGTCAGAACAAAAGTGTTGGGCACGGGATCGCCGTTGATAACATTCATCAGCGTCTGGCGCTGCTGTACGGAACAAACGCATCGCTGATATTGGCCAATCAAACAGATGCAAAGGGCTCTGTAACCGGCTGCGTTGCCACCGTTCGGTGGCCGGTCAATCCAGAGGGCACAACATGAATGTCATGGTTGTTGATGATGAACCTTTACTGAGATTCAACCTTCAGAAACTGCTCCAGGATCTCTGGGAAGAGGTAGAGCAGGTGATCTGTGTCGGCTCGGGCGTGGAAGCAGTTGAGCGGATCAGGGATGTTGATGTGCACGCGGTGTTTATGGACATAAAGATGCCAGGAATGAGTGGCATTGAGACAGCTGGTATTCTGCGCGAAATAGGCTTTTCCGGGCATCTTGTTTTCGTTACAGCCTACGATCAACATGCATTGGAAGCGTTTGAACATGAAGCGGTGGACTATTTGCTGAAACCCGTGCATGGGGACCGTTTGTATCAGTGTATTGAAAGACTGAGAAAGCGTGACGAAAGGACAGTGAAGTATGAGCTGGATGCTGCGCAGCTGAAGCGCCTATTACCGGTGGCGGGTTCAGGCGAACTGCGCTGGATCAACGCCACCCGAGGTCAACAGGTTCATGTGATACCGCTGGGCGATGTCTGTTGTTTTATCGCTGAGGACAAATACACAACAGTGGTGACCGAGAACGGGGAATTCCTGATTCGAAAAAGCATCAAGGAATTAACGGAAACGCTCGACAGTGGTCAGTTTTGGCGAATTCATCGGGCGACGATAGTGCAGGTCGGCCGTATTTCCAGGGTAGAGCGCGATCAAGACGGATACTATCAGGTTATTATTGACAGCATTGACAGGGTACTTCCGGTGAGTCGAGCCAATTCACATCTTTTCAAGCAGATGTGAAGCTCATGTAGAGTCATCAGAGTGGCGGATCGAGTGCCCCCTGCTATCCGCTGACCGTCACAATGATCAGTGCCACGGCATAGACCGAAAGCATCAGGGCGCTTTCAAACCCGATCTTCCCAATCCCGTAGCGTTGGCGACGGACCATCCCCATCAGCAGTGTGGCTGTCATTAGGATGCTTACCAGCCCCCAGGTCATTTGTATCGGGGTTATGTCGTGATAGATGGAACCGCCAGGGTAGCCGACATCGGCTGACGCGATCACCAGCATGTTAAAACAGTTGGTGCCGAAAATGTTGCTCACTGCCAGTGTCAGCGCGTTTCTGCGAATAGCGGCAATCGTGGTGACCAGCTCGGGTGAGGAAGTAGCCAGCGCGGTGAACAGACCGCCAATCAGGGTATCAGAGAGGCCCGTTTCGTCACTGATCACTTTGGCCCCTTCCATCAGTATCCATCCGGCGACGCCTGTAATGGCCGCCAGAATGATGAAAGTAACCCAGGCCTGGGCAAGGCCACCGCGAAGGTAATGGCCAGGCTTGTCGGGAACGGTCTGGCGGGTCAGTCGGGGAAACCACATGGGTTTACTGTCTGTTTTGCGAACCAGGTGAAGCCCGAACAGATACGCTGCCGTAATCACGGGTGTGATTGGGTGTATTCCCCAGAGGGATAACGGTGGGCTGGCAATGGCCAGTAACGGCAAAGCCAGCAAAACAATCAACAACGCAGCGAGCATCAGATTGGTTGAGGATGCGGCCGCGTGCTCCAGGTTCGCTTTGCGGTACATGATGTCGGCGATGCCCAGAAACACCAGATTCGCCGCCATACTGCCCATCACATTGCTCATGGCAAGATCCGGCCTTGAATCCATGGCCGCGCTGAGAGTGGCGGCGAAGTCGGGCAGTGATGTCACGCCCGCCAGCAAAAAGATGCCGAACAATGCCTCTCCCAGACCCGTGCGATCAGCCAGTTCATCGGCTACCCGCGCGAGTCGGCTGCCGGCTGTCACAATAACAACGGATGCGATGGCAAAAGCGATGATGCCGGTAGTCAGTGATGGAAACACTCAAGGCTCCAGCCTGTTGTGATTGGTTGGGTTGCTCAAGGTAACTATAGCGGTTGGGGAATGGCCAGAGGGATTATCGGCGCCCAGAAAGAAATTCGGGCTTCTATAATAGATTCAGAAAGATCAGGTACCAGGTTCAGAACACACGGGAGCGATGCATGAGCAATCTTATGGAATCTGTTGAACAGAGCTGTGATTCAGCCGATGCGCCGTGCAGCGCTATTGAGACGATCTTGAGCCCCAGGGTAGCCGATCTGGGAGGTTTTTCTGTCCGCCGTCTGTTGCCAACCGCAAAGCGAAAAATGGTCGGGCCCTGGATATTTTTTGATGAAATGGGACCGGCGGACTTCCCGGCGGGCCAGGGCATCAACGTGTTGCCTCATCCGCACATCGGCCTCGCCACGGTAACCTATCTGTTCGAGGGTGAGATACTGCATCGGGACTCGGTGGGTAGCTGCCAGCCCATCCGGCCCGGAGATATCAACCTTATGGTGGCGGGCAGCGGTATCGCCCATTCCGAGCGGGAGCGCCCCGAGATAACGGCCACTGACCACCGGTTGCACGGTCTCCAGCTTTGGCTGGCCTTACCGGAAACCGACGAGGAAACAGCGCCAGCGTTCCACCATTATTCCAACGATGATATCCCTTCATTGGAAATCGACGGCGTGCCGGTGCGAGTTATGATCGGCAGTGCCTATGGAGTAACGTCGCCCGTGCCCAAGTTCTGCAAAACCCTGTATCTGGAAGCCACCCTCGAAGCCGGCCAGACTCTGACATTACCCGAGGCGCCTGAGCGGGCGGTTTACATAGCGAGTGGGGCCCTCCAAGCCCATGGCTCCGAACTTCCTACCCATAGCATGACGGTCTTTTCGAGTGAGCCCGGTGTTGCCATCACCGCCACGGAGGATTCCCGTATTGTTGTCATTGGCGGTGAGCCTCTGGGGAAGCGGTTTATTGAGTGGAACTTTGTCTCGTCCAGCAAAGCCCGCATTGACCAGGCAAGGGAAGACTGGCGAGCCGGTCGTTTTGAAAAAGTGGTGGGTGATGAGGAAGAGTTCATTCCTTACTAGCAGGCTATCTGGACACGTATCCTGGAATCTCATGGCTCGGCTAAAGGGAAAAATCCCACGGCATTGCGTGAGTTGTACGAGAAGGCCAAAAAGAAGAAGAAAAAGAAGAGTTGATCGCCACAGCAAAGTTCAGGCTGCGGCGATCAGAGATGTCAGGTTGACGTATCAGAAACGATACTTGGCGTTGGCATTCACAGTGCGCCGCTCGCCGTAGCCGCAGTCTGCGCCCACAGAGCGGCACCAGGTGATGTACTCTTCATCGGCCAGGTTCTTGGCGTCTATAGTGAAATCCCAGTTTTGCCAGGTATAACCAATCATGGCGTCGTAGAGGGTAACGGAGGGAACAACGGGCCCGCCGCCTGAGCCAACGTTGTCACCCACATAGCGAACCCCGGCTCCAAACCGCCAGTTGCTGGCGATGTAGAGCTGGCTCCACCAGGAGGCCTGGCGTTCGGCTACATAGGGCAGACGGTTGCCGGAGGCGTCGTCCCTTGCGTTCATATCGGTGTAGGCCAGTTGGGTTTCGAAACGCTGCCAGCGCTTGTTTACCTGCAGTTCCCAGCCGTTAATTACCGCGCCGGTCTGCTCCACACCGCCGGGGGTGCTGCCGTCGCTGACCCGGTTCTCCTGAGTGATGTCGAAGTAAGCAGCGGTGATGCCCAGGGACTGGTCCGGGGAAACGTACTTCACACCCGCTTCCTGCTGATCGCCAGTGGTTGGCTTAAGGGTATTCCCCGCGGCCGTTCCGTCGGTGCCAAGATTCAGGCTAAAGGCTTCTGCGTAGCTGATATACGGAGAAATTCCGTTATCAAACCGGTACATCAAACCTGCGCGACCGGTGGTTGCCTCTTCATCACTGACGGTGTCTGATCCGGACACGGCCAACCGGCGATTTTCGGCCCAGTCGTGGCGGAGGCCGGCGGATACAACGACGGGCCCGATTTCGATGTGGTCGGCGACGTACAGACCGATTTGTTCGATCTCGTTGTCCGGGCGGTCTGACGGGTTGATAACACCGTCGTTCAGGTTGCCGTACTGCGGATCATACACATCGAAGGTGCCTCCAAGGCCGTAGCCGTAGAAGTAGTTGTCCTGTTCCCACAGGGCATCCTGGCGGTCGGCACCGATGATCAGGCGATGGCGGGTCATGCCAAGCTCAACGTCGCCTTCCAGGCGAGCATCCATGTTGAAGATTTGGGTTTCAGCGTCTGCCGTGTAAATGGTGCGCGGCACCTCGCCATTGGCATCTGGAATACTGGGAATCGTGATCCAATGCTCGCGATTCTCGGTGCTGGAACGGGTGTAACGTGCCGTGGCAGACACCGCCCAGTTGGAATTCAGCTGATGATCGACAAACAGGGTGGCTTCGGTTTTCTCGCGGTCATAGCGATCCCAGCCTGGCTCACCAACGAACCGCTCGGAACCGATAAAGCCCTGCGAACCTGGTTCCAGGGTGCCGGCCTGCGGCAGGAACTGGGCGGATACCTGGCCTTTGTTCTCCTGACGGTTCAGCAGCAGAGTGACGCTCGTGTCATCGCTGGCCCGCCAGGTCAGGGAAGGGGAGAGTACGTAGCCGTCGTCTTCCACATAATCTACCTGGGTGTCGCTGTCGCGCCCAAGTGCGATGAGGCGGTACAGCAAATCACCGCTTTCGTTGACCGGGCCGGTCACGTCCACTGCCAGTTGCTTGCGATTGAAGGTACCGTACTGGGCCCAGATTTCACCGGCCTGCTCATCTTCCGGGAGCTTGGATACCCCGTTGATGATGCCGCCAAGATCGCTCTGGCCATAAAGCATGGACGACGGGCCTTTGAGAACTTCGATGCTCTCCAGGGCGTAAACATTGGTGCGAACGGTGTTGTACGAACCGTAGATCTGGCGCAGGCCATCGAGATAGCGGCCAGCGTCGACCCCGCGTACCTTTGCGGCATCAATTCGGGTATCAAAGCCAAAGTTTCCTGCATTTACGCCGGGTGTATAAAGCAGGGCATCCTGAATGTTCTTGGCCCCGGAATCTTCGATGAATCCGCGATCAACGATGGAGACTGAATAGGGTTGCTCTTCTACCGGAACATTGAGCTTGCCAACGGCTGGTGTCTTCTCCAGGGGCATGTAGTCGGGAGCAGTAATGGCGTCGGATACCACATCGAGTGCCTCGAGTGTGGTGGTTTCATCGGCCTGGGATTGTGCATTGGCCAGGGAACTGGCGCCGAGCAGGGAAGCGAACGCGACGAAACTGCAGCGCCGGGAGCTTGGGGCTTTCATGGGTGTTTACGCCTCTGTTGTTAATGCGGAGGCGAATGATAACAATTATTATTAAGTTTACAAGAACTGATGTCTTTTTGCTTGCCCGGTTCAGTCCACAGTAAAAGACAGAATTCTTGAGATATGGCTGTACGGCAGGCCGCTCTCTTCGTGCCAGCGGTTAAAGGCCTCCTGCGCCTGCATGAGCCCCTTCTTGCTGGTAGGCGAGGCATCCAGCACTTCCTCGCGGTGCAGCGCAGCAATCACATCGCGGGAAAGAATAAAACCGTCCCAGCCCACGCGGCGCAGAAAATACTGGGCGCTGTTGCCGCCAAGCCGGGCTCCGTTGTGTTTTAGCCAGATAAGCAGGCCTGCCTGGTCACTACGTGGCCAATTGGCCAGAAACTTGCCGAAGCTGCCGTGTTCCCGGGCGGTATCCACAATCATCCGGGCATTTTCGGGCACGGTCTGAATTTTCTGGGCGTTTCGTACGATCCGCTCATCGCTGGCCAACTGTTCAAGTACCTCGGGAGAAACCTGTTGCCAGTAAAGGGGAACGAACCCCTCGAACGCTTCCTCAAACTTCGGCCATTTGTTTTCGATCACCCGCCAGACGAAACCTGCCTTGAAGATGCACCGGGTGATTTCCGACAGGTATCGGTCGTCACCCAGAGCTTCCAGTTCGCCGGGTTGGGCCACCTTGGGCAGCCGTGCGCGAACTTCGCTCTCTCCGCCTTTTTGAAGAACGGCTTTTTCGTAGATGCGGGAAAAGGGCATATCGGTCTCTGAATCAGTCCAGTCTGTTGAAGGATTTTCTCTGGCCAATGTGTGCAAGGCCATTGATCAGGGTTCCGAGCAATCCGAGTGCGGGACGCACAAACAATCGGAATACCCAGCTGCCGATGTACAACACGGGCAACATCAGCAGCAGCCATCCGAGAAATTGCACCAGCTTTGTTGGGTAACCCAGTATTTCGGACATCTCGGCCAGAAGGTCATTGATAATACTCGGGTTTGTGACCACCAGGTAACCCACGCCAACCACGGCGGGCCATTTTGCGTAGCGGGCGGTTGCCATCAACATGCGGCCGCTGTTGGCAAGTCGTGCGCCAAGGGCGGCAGAGCGGGTACCCGCGGCGGCGCTTCTTGAAGAAACCGCAACTGCACGTCCTGCCCGCAGCACTTTCAGTGCGCTGGCAAAAACCAGAACATCCACCGATGCCCAGCCAACGTCAGCGGCGGACACGTCTTCACCTGTGCGGTACTGAATCTCCAGGTTACGAATGCCGCTGGCGAAAAACTGGTTGATATTCTCCAGCACCCGTTCTGTTCGAACCCAGATGATGTCGCCCTGATCGTTCAGCACGAACTGACCCAGAAAATCATGCCCCTCTTCCTGGATGAAGCGCACGGCATACCAACCGCGCTCTTCCCGGGTCAGTTTTTCCTTCACGGGACTTTTTTGCTGGCCGGGATTATCGGTGTCGGTTTTTTCGTCACTGGTAAAAAACTGCACAGCTGCCCGGTACCGAGCGGCCAAGTCGTTCATCAGCTCGATGGAGCCAATCGGGTTGCTCAAGAAATAGTGGATGGGCGGAAGGACGTTTTCGCCATAAAGCCTGAGAATGTCGCGAAATTCCGGCTCCGGCCCGTAAATTGGCAAGATCTCTCGGGTCATCTCCGGGTATCGTAAATAGGCCGCGCGGGCCTTCAGTAGAAGAAGCTCATCATCCGCCATATCCAGCAATGCGGCCTGCACTTCAAGAGGTTCCGATTCGATACGAGGGAACTCCGTGAGGGTATCTTCCGCCTGGATCTGGATCAGCCGTTCTTCAATCAGCATGGGGCGCGAACTGACAGTGGCTGTCAGTGCAATGACCGTTGCAAGCCCCAGTATCAGCAGAAGTTTTCTCATCATCGGTTGACCTGAATACTCACATGACCGATCTGGTTCCGGTAAGCATGCCTCATGGAAATCTCTGTGCAATTCAACTCAGGTTTTCACTGAAGCTAACCTGCAGCGGGGATGATTCCAAGGAAAGTTTCAAGAACTCTGCTTTTGTAGCCGGATCAACCAGCGACTAAGCTTTGAAGGTTAGCTCATATGTATACGACCGGAAATGCAGATCTTTCCCGGTTTCTCGTGGGTTGCTCTGCACTGTGGTCTGGCAGGAGAGGCGCGTGGCTGGAAAGCAGACGAAGCGTAGGTTTTTGATCAGAGAGGCGCGGGAAGACGATCTGCCCCAGATGGTTGGCTTCCTCGCCAAGTTGGCGCTGCATGTCTCGGGCGCTCCTCCCCACGATTTGAAAGAAAGTGAATACAAACGACTTCTGAGAACTCTGCATTCCTCTCTGGACGATCCCCACAGACGATTGATCGTGGCCGAAAGTAAAAGCGCGGGTCTGGTGGGCATGGGTTATGTTTATATCTGGAGAAGCCAGGGCATCTGGGAGCAGTCGGAACCGACAGAATTCAAGTCTGCTGTTATTGATGATATCTGGGTTGAACCGGAATTCCGGGGGCTTGGTATCCTGAAGGCATTGCTGCGCGACCTGGTGACGTTCGCGGAGGAACACCATGCCTCAGAGCTGATCCTCGAATACTCTGCGTCCAACAAGGAAGCCAAGGCCGCCTGGACCAAACTGGGGTTCAAACCGACCGGGGTGCGCGCGGCGGCATTCACGTCGGTGGTGAAGCAGGCGCTGGCGGAATGACAAGGACAAGAAAAGGAAACAGGCCATGATCGGCGATCGCACTGTAAATGTGTTTTACGATGAGATCATGCTCGGGCACAACCCTGAGGTGGATCTACCGTTTATGCCCAGCCGGGTGGAGAAGCGTGTGCGCTCCATTCTTCAGGGGCTGGACTTCAAGTGGAGCTATCCGGAGCACCCGGGCCGAATAAGCGCCATCAAGGAGTATCTTGACGAAAACCCGGTTGACGGCGTTCAGTTCAGGTCTGGCGCACCTGCCGCTACCTATGATCAACTGGCTCGGGTACATACAACATCCTACCTTGATCACATATTCTCATTGGACGGAAAACGGGCCTGGCTTGATAAAGACACAACGGCTGTATCGCCCGATAGCATCAAAGCGGCCACCGCTGCCGCAGGCAACGCCATTGCCGCTGTTGAAAGTGTGGTTAAAGGGGAATGTGAAAGCGCCTTCGCCCTGATTCGGCCCCCCGGCCACCATGCTGAACCGGTCCGGGCCCGGGGATTCTGCCTGCTCAACAACGTTGCCATAGCCGCGGCCCATGCCCAGGCCAAACTGGGTTGTGAAAAAATCCTGATCATTGACTGGGACGCCCACCACGGCAACGGCACCCAGGACATCTTCTGGGCCGACCCCGACGTGCTGTTTTTCGATACCCACTGCGCGGCGCCTTTTTATCCCGGCTCTGGCCACCTGGAAGAGATCGGTGATGGCCTCGGGGAAGGCTACACCATCAATGTTCCCCTGCCGGAAACCGCGGGCGACGTGGCTTTCGAGAAAGTGTTCCGGGAGATTCTGATGCCGGCGGCCGATTACTTTAAACCGGATCTGGTACTGGTCTCTGCGGGCTTTGATCCGCACCGAAACGACATGGCCCTGAACCTCACCTACGATGGCTTCAAAGTGCTCACTGGCATTGTCCAGGCTATTGCCGACAAACACTGCGATGGTCGCTTGGCGCTGGTCCTGGAAGGTGGTTACAGCCTGAGTTCGCTGTCCAGGGGTGTGCACGCCGTACTCGAAGTGCTGGCAGGAGGGGAGGTGCCGGAAGTTCATGAAATCGGCGTGCCAGAGGCCGAGGAAGCAGCCGAGTTCCATCGGTCTGCTTTCAGTGACGAAGACTGATTTTTTCAAAAGGGACAGACTTTCACCCCGCTGAAAATACTTTGTGTGCGGCTTCCGCAACAATTCCATGTCGCTGTGCCAGTTTCCACCGATCATCGTCGTAGCCGCCGCCAATGACCGTTGCCACTGGAGTGCCCCGCCGTTTCAATTCGCTGAGTACCTGACAGTCCCGCTGGAAAATTCCCTCCTCGGAAATACTCAGCCTGCCGAGGGGATCATCCCTGAAAACATCGACTCCTGCATCGTACAGCACGATGTCTGGACGGGATTGCACAAGCGCTTCCTGTAGCGTCTCGCTGACAACTTCCAGATAGGGCTCATCCTCAAGGCCATCCGGCAGGGCGACATCGAGGTCACTTACTTTTTTCTCGAAAGGGTAGTTACGCTCACAGTGAATCGAGCAGGTAAAGGCATTTGGCTCATTGGCCAACAAGGCAGCGGTGCCATCACCCTGGTGTACATCCACGTCGAAGATAAGCACACGATCAACGCCATCCTGTTGCAACAGCACATTGGCGGCGATCGCCAGATCGTTGAGGATGCAAAAGCCGGCAGCATAATCGTAATGGGCATGATGAGTGCCACCGGCCAGATGACAGGCAATGCCATGCTGGAGGGCCAACTGGGCAGTCAGAACCGTGCCGGAAGGGGCCAGGAACGTGCGTCGAACGAGGCCCTTGCTCCAGGGCAGATTCATCTGACGTTTCTCCCTTGCCGAGAGTTGATCGCCGGCGAACCGGGCAAGGTAATCCGGGCAGTGGGTCCGGGTCAGCCACGCCTGTCTACACGGGGCAGGGCGGAAGCCGTTGGCTTGAGTCAGAAGCCCCCGCTCGCGAGCGTAGTCAGCAAGAAGTCCGAACTTTTCCATAGGGAAACGGTGTTTGGCCGGAAACGGGAAGCTGTAGTCTGGATGGTGAACCACGGGTACGGGCATTGGATCGTCCGGGAGCGGTGTATTTACTGCGTCAGAACGTTATTCGGCGGGTACCGCTGCGATACCTGAATCGCACAGTGCCTGGATCTCCTTGCTGGAATACCCGCATTCTGCCAACAGTTCGGTGGTTTGCTCGCCCAGCCGTGGTGCCCCTTGCCACTGTTGCTCTGGTGTCGCCGAGAAGCGTGAAGGTGCCCGGGCCTGACGGAGCCGCCCAGCCTGTGGGTGATCATAGTTTGAGAGCAGGCCGTTCGCCTCGACCTGAGGATGGTCCAGCACTTGAGTTCGTGTTAACACCGGGGCGCAGGGCACTTGTTCGGCTTCCAGTTTCGCCAACCAGTGTTCGGCCGTATCGGTTTTTATAACCGACTGGATCAGCTCCAGCCTCGCATCAATATTCTCCTGGCGCAGCTTGGCTGTCATGAAGCGAGGATCCTCCGCCCACTCCGGGCGGTTAAGAGCTCGAATCAGGGCTTGCCACTCCCGGTCGCTCTGAACCGCAATGGTAATGTAGCCGGTGGTGGTCTCGTAGATCAGGTCCTGAAGACTGGCGGCTTCCTGTTGTGGCACTTCGCTGTGAACGAAGGTCTGGCTGCCCATATCGGAGCTCCACAAAAACGCGATGATTGCGTCCAGCATGGATAACCGCACATGCTGAGCTTCCCCCGTGCGTTCCCGGGCGAACAGTGCCGCGGTGATGGCCTGGGCGGCGGTCACACCAGTGAGTTTGTCGGGAAGAATCGTTCTCACCAGTTGCGGGCGCAGCTCATCCGCGCCTGCCTGCACGGTGGCCAATCCCGAGAGGCCCTGAATCAGCGGGTCGTATACCGGTCGCTGGGAATACGGGCCGGTATCACCAAACCCACTGATCGATACCACGATCAGGTTCGGAGCCACCTTGCGGAGTTGCTCCTCACCGAGCCCCATCCTCTCTATGACTCCCGGTCGGAAGTTCTGCACAAAGACATCGGCCGTTGCCACCAGCCGAAGCAGTGCATCTCGGCCTTGCTGCTCTTTCAGATTTAATGCCACCGACTTCTTGTTACGGTTGTTGTTCAGATACAGCGCCGACATGTCCCCCTGGCGGTTGGCGGCGGAGCGAGTGAAGTCGCCGCCGGCCGGGTTTTCAACCTTGATGACCTCGGCTCCCTGATCCGCCAACATCATGGTAGCCAGCGGTCCGGAGATCATGGCGGTCAGATCGATAATGCGGATTCCGTCGAGCGGTCCGGTCATGGAAAAGAGCTCCTGTTTTGTTCTGAGGGCGCTCCCAGACGAGAGTGCACCACTCGGAAAAAGGGTTCGTACTCTAGGCTTTATGCTGCATCTGAATAGTTGTTGATACGCAACAGAGAAGAAAATTCATCAAAGCAGAGGAGCGCCAGTGTCCACCAGCGTCGAAATGAGTGAAATTTTTCTCGAGTACCCCACCGAATCCGGCAAGGTCGCTGTACTCAAAAATGCCTCTCTCATGGTGCCCCCCGGAGAAACACTGGCAATCACCGGACCCTCTGGCAGCGGGAAAACCTCGCTGCTTCTTCTGCTTTCTGGCTTGCAGCGCCCGACCAGTGGCGAGATCTTTGTGGGCGATCAGCGCCTCGGCGAGATGGATGCCAACACCCTGGCGGACTGGCGAAGTGAGCACCTTGGCATCATTTTCCAGTCCTTTCACCTGTTGCCGGGCCTGACGGCCCTCGGGAATGTCAGTCTGCCGCTTGAAATTGCCGGCGAGGAACGACCCCGGGAACGGGCGCTTGCCATGCTGGAGGCGGTTGGCCTCAGCCATCGTCTGCAGCATTACCCGGGGCAGCTGTCTGGGGGAGAGCAGCAACGTGTCGCGATTGCCAGGGCGCTGGTGCACCAGCCGAGCCTGCTGCTGGGGGATGAGCCAACGGGTAACCTGGACCATGAAACCGGCGAGAAAGTCCTTTCCCTGTTATTCGACCTTCACAAGGAGAGCAAATCCACGCTGGTGCTGGTAACCCACGACGAACGCGTTGCCGAGCGATGCCAGCATCGGGTTCGAATGGATGGTGGTCGTCTTTATGAATCGTGAAAGCCCTCGCCAAGTTCGTTCCACGAGCCCTATGTGGATGATCAGGTTCGCGATAACAGATCTGCGATCACGGATCTCTGCGCTGAAGGTCTTTCTGGCCTGTCTTATTCTGGGCGTCACCCTGGTAGCTGCGACAGCCAGCCTTTACCGGGTGATCGAACAGAGCCTGCTGGCGGATACCCGGGCGTTGTTGGGCGGTGATGTAGAGCTGGATACCAGCGAGCCCCTGCCGGATAAAGTGCTCGAGTGGATTCGGGCCACCGGCAACATTTCGCTGGTCCGGGAATTCGACACCATCGTGAGTGGCAGCGGCGGTGACGGATTTTTTCGGGCCGAGATACTGGTCCCGGATGCTCTGTATCCCCTCTACGGCGAACTGGAACTGGTTCCTGATGAATCCCTGCAGGCTCTGACGGCCCAGAAGCAAGGGCAGTGGGGCGCCATTATCGATCCACTGCTGGCAGAACGCCTCGGCCAGTCTGTTGGCGACCAGATCGAGATTGGCGCAGCCACCTTTCGGATCAGCGGTCTTATCAAGAAGCAACCTGATCGGAGCCTGAACGCCAACTGGCGTGGCCTGCCGATCATGATTTCTGAGCCGGCGGTTGAGGCAACCGGATTAATCCGACCGGGTAGCCGTGTGGATTACGAATACCGGGTGCAGACCGAGCAGAATCTCGACACCTGGCTTGAGCAATTCGAGCAGGCATTCCCGGACGCCCGATGGGAAATCACAACCTTCGCCGAGCGCAGCGAGCGAATCTCCGAGCGGCTGGACCAGATTGCTACAGCGCTCATCCTTATTGCTTTCACCACCTTGTTCATTGGCGGCCTCGGCGTTGCCAACAGTATTCACGCCTACCTTGATGAAAAGTTGGGCACCATCGCCACGCTGCAAACACTGGGCCTTCGCCGAAAACCGCTAGTGGGCATATACCTGCTGCAGATTGGCATTCTGGGTAGCCTGGCCGGACTTGTTGGGGGCGGCATCGGACTGGGGCTGTCCGCCCTGGCAGTTGGCGTGGCGGGGGATGCCTTCGCGCTGACGGGGCCAGACGGGGCGGGAGGCTGGTTGTCCTTGTGGATCATCCCCTTACTACTGAGCTGGTTGTTTGCCGTGCTGACCGCCTATGTGTTCGCTCTGCCGGCTCTGGCGCGTGCTCTGGCTGCTGCACCAGCGGGGCTTTTTCGAGGGCAGGTTCAGGCCGCCCCGAATGAACCCCGCAGTTGGCGGATTGCCAGTTACCTTTTGCTGGCAGTCTACATAGGCGCGACGCTCCTCTTGCTTCCGTCGCCCCATCTGGGATTCCTGTTCCTGCTGGCGGTAATCGGGCTCTGGGGGCTCCTGGAGGGTTTGATCAAGGGATTGCGCCGCGGTGCAAAGGCCCTGGAAAACGGCGGCTTCGCTGATCGCAGGTTTGCCCGGCGTCTGGCCCTGGCAAACCTTCACAGGCCGGATTCTCCCCTGCGGGCCACGCTGCTTTCTCTGGGTACCGCTCTCACGTTGGTGGTGGCTTGTACGCTGATGGTCACTACGCTCATGCGGGCCCTGGAAACCACGATACCGGAAGAGTCACCGGCGCTGATTCTGTACGAGGTGTTCCCGGACCAGATGGAACCGCTGCGAACAGGGCTGGAAGCCCTGGACAGCTCCAGCCGCGTGGAGCTGCTCCCGATGGTCCGTTCCCAGCTTGCCACCATCAACCAGCGGCCGATTGCCGAGGTGCTTGCCGACAACGCCGAAGCCAGGCGGGAAGCCATGGGGGATGAATACAAACTGAGCTATCTCTCCGGCAACCCAGAAGCTCTCGAATTGGTGGAAGGAAACTGGTGGACGTCGCCGGCCCCTGAAGGCGAGCCTGCCTACATGGCCATGGAGGATCGGGAGGCGTATCAGCTTGGCCTGGGGGTAGGCGATCAGCTCACCTTTACTGCACAGGATAAGAGCATCAATGTCGAAATCCGTGCAATCTACCGGCAAAAAGGACTCCAGACACGATTCTGGTTTGAGGGGATATTGCAGGAAGGGGCGCTGGACGACCTGATCAGTCTGTATGTAGGCGCGGTTTATCAGAGTGACGAGGCGGCCAAGGAATCCCAGCAATGGTTGGCACAGAACATCCCCAACGTGATCACGCTGCGGACGGCAGACTGGCTCGAAACGGCCGGGGACCTGCTGAACAAGGCTGCCGCGGGGCTTGCGGCGGTCGCCTCCGTAAGCCTTCTTGCCAGTTTGCTGGTGCTTTCCAGCGTGGTCAGTGTGAGTCGCAGGCGGCAGCTCTATGAGGCGAACCTGTTGCACTGCCTTGGCGCCCGACATGGGGCCATCAGGCAATCCATGTTGCTTGAAACGGGCTTGCTGACTGTTCTGGCAACGGTCTTCGCCACAGGGCTTGGCGCGTTAATTGCCTTACCCGTAGCTGACCTCGCCCTGAAGCTGCCTGCAGGTGATCTGTGGTGGGTTGGGGCGCTGGTTGCGGGTGTTGTCAGCTCTCTGGCGCTGTTGGGTGGACTCCTGCCCACGCTCAAGGCAATGCGGCTGAATCCTGCTGTTTTGCTCAGAGACAGTTAAAACGTCTTGCTGACGCAATAAATTCGTCTTTCAGGTAAATGAGGAGGAAAAGTTATTTAAATTATATACTTAAGATCGCCAAAAAATGCCGTTTGTTCGTTTTTTGGCCGGCATCACGAGTTGCAGGCTCAAAAAATCCGGTTATATTGAGAAAATTAAGGAAAATTGCCTACCAAATGGCAAATTTCAAAAATTTTCACTAAAACATCTACGGTAGTATTTTTACGTATGCTTTTTGCACATAACTCGTGTTGTGTAGGCATAACAGACACACACTTATCGTCCACAAAAGAAAAAGAGAGAAAAACTATGATTCGCAAAGTTGCACCGCTGGTATTCGCTTGTGCTGCAGTCACCTCCGTGAACGCCACAGCAGACCAGCTGGACACCGTGATTCAACGTGGCACTCTGAACTGTGGCGTGGTTCTGGACTTCCCACCCATGGGGTACTTTGACGAGAACAACGAGCCGGCTGGCTTCGACGTGGATTACTGTAACGACCTGGGCGAAGCGCTCGGCGTCGACGTTAACGTTCTCAACCTCACCTGGGGCGAGCGGATCCCATCTCTGGTCTCCGGTAAAACCGACGTTGTTATCGGTTCCACTTCCGATACGCTGGAACGTGCCAAAACCGTCGGCTTCACCTACCCGTACTTCGTTTTCAAATTCCAGGTTATTGCGAACGAGGACAAGAACATTGAATCCTTCGATGACCTTAAGAACCTGAAGGTTGGTGCAGCACTCGGTACTACCTACGAAACCGAGTACCTCGCCTACGCTGAGCAGCAGGGCTGGGGCAAGGACAACTACACCTCGTTCAAGTCTGAAAACGACGCCTACCTGGGTCTGTACCAGGGCAAGGTGGACGCGATCATTTCAACCAACACGAACATCGCAACCAAGCTGCGTAGCGAAGAGTTTGCGGACTTTGAAGCCGGTCCCTATGTTCCCAACTACGACGACGTTGTTGGCATTATCGCCAAGCGTGACGAGGTGGCCTGGATCAACTACCTGAACCTGTTCCTGGTTCGCCAGATTCGCGATGGCAACATGAATGAAGCTTACAACAAGCACTTCGGCACCGATGCACCTGCCGATCTGATCCAGTCCCTCCGGGACAACAAGTAAGCGCCGAAGCGACGGCCGCCAGACAGGCGGCCGTTATTGCATTGGTTCCCGGGTCAGGCGCTCATTCAGCGGCGCGCTGCCCCAAAATTCTGATCGCAGCTCTGTTTCGAGGGCAGTGGTCGAGTTTCCTACCATTCATTAAATGGCCAAGGTATGGACTACGAATTTCACTGGAACGTTGTGTTCCAGAACATGCCCCAGCTGCTGAACGGTGCTTTCGTTACCTTGCACGTATCCGTTCTAGCCATGCTTCTGGGCATTGTGATCGCAATACTGTTGGCGATCGCCAAAATGAACAACACAAAGTTCTTCAGCCAGGTTGCCACGGTGTGGGTCGAAATTGCCCGGAATACGCCGGCCCTGTTTCAGATCTACATGGCCTATTTCGGCCTTGGTGCGTTCGGGATTCACCTGAGCCCGTATGTGGCCGTGCTGAGTGCACTGGTCTTCATCAACGCGGGCTACCTCACGGAGACTTTCCGGGGTGGCTTCCAGTCGATTCCCAGCACCCAGTACAGCGCATCCAAGTCCCTGGGTATGACCAGCATCCAGTCGTATCGCTACATCATCCTTCCGCAGATGCTGAGGCGCATCTATCACCCGATGACCAACCAGTTTGTCTGGTCGATTCTGATGAGCTCTCTGGGGATTCTGGTGGGTATGAGTGAACTCTCCGGCACAACTCAGAGACTGCAGTCACTGTCGTTCAGAACGCTGGAGTTCTTCATCGTGGCGGCGGTTATGTACTTCATCATCACCAAGCTGGTGTTGTTCGGGTCATCGCTGCTTGCCCGTCGACTGTTCAAGGGGGAAATCTGATGAATTCCTTATTCACACCCCTTTCCTGGAGCGATAGCGGGCTGATCCTGACCGGTGTCTGGAACACCGTCATCATCTCTGTTGTGGCCATCGTCGTGGGTACCCTGTTGGGTCTGGTGGTCGGCTTCATCCGCTCCGAGAGCAACAAGGTGGTCAATGTGGTGTTCGGGGGCGTTCTGGACGTGCTCCGGAGTGTGCCGCTGATCATCCAGCTGATTCTGTTCTCAACCTTCGTTGGCGCAATGGGCAACCCCCTGGCGCCGTTTGTTGCGGGCTCCATTGTGCTGTCGCTTTATACCATGGCGTTTATGGCCGAAGTGTTCCGCGGTGGCTTCGAGAGTGTCAGCCCCTCAATGCAGACAGCGGCGCGCTCACTGGGCATGACCAAGTGGCAAACCATCTACCACATCCGGTTGCCCATCGGCCTGCGCGCGGTGTTCCCGTCCTGGCTGGGTGTTTCGCTCAGCGTTATCAAGGACTCGGCGCTGGTGTCGGTGATCGGTTACATGGAATTGCTGCGCACGTCGGAACAACTTATTTCAAGAACCCAGCAACCGCTCGAGATTCTCATAGGTGTTGGTATCTTCTACTTCATTATTTCGTACCCGCTTTCCCACTACGGCCGGTACGTTGAGAGGAAAATGGCAATATGATCAGTGTACAGAATGTCCATAAATCCTTCGGTGATCTTGAAGTGCTCAAAGGCGTGAGCCTGGACGTGCAGAAAGGCGAAGTGGTGAGTGTTATCGGGGGCTCCGGTAGCGGCAAGTCGACTCTGCTGTACTGCATCAACGCCATCGAGACCATCAACAGCGGCAAGATTCTGGTTGATGATGTGGATGTGCATGCCAAGTCCACCAACAAGGACAAGCTGCGCCAGAAACTGGGCATGGTGTTTCAGCAGTGGAATTCCTTTCCCCACATGACGGTACTGGAGAATGCGGCGCTGGCCCCCAGAATCGTCAAGAAAATGAGCAAAGAAGAAGCGATCGAGATTGCCAAAAAGGAACTGGAGCACGTTGGCCTGGGTGACAAGCTGGATGTGTACCCGACCAAGATGTCCGGTGGTCAGCAGCAGCGTCTGGCCATTGCCCGTGCCCTGGCCATGAAGCCCGACTACATGCTGCTGGATGAGGTAACCTCTGCGCTCGATCCGGAGCTGGTGGGCGAGGTTCTCGATACCCTTCGCCTGTTGGCGGAAGAGGGCATGACCATGATCTGCGTAACCCATGAAATGGGCTTTGCGCGGGATGTGTCCGACCGGGTGGCCTACTTCCATCAGGGCGTGATTGCGGAGATTGGTGAAGCCAGGCAGGTGATTACCGATCCGCAAAACCCGCTCACTCAGAAGTTCCTCTCGAAGGTGCGCTAAAAAGTCGCCACAGAGGTGGTGCTGGTTGGGGGAGTTTTTGGACCCGCTTCCCCAGCCATTTTTACGTGTCAGTTCCGGTTTTTCAGAACCTCATAAATTTGCGATATCGCGTCGTCCTGCCCCTCCTTTTCCATCATATCCTCGAGTAATTCCAACACCCGTTTCTCATCGTTACTGCGGAGTCCTGGCCAGTAAACATAAGGCACCAGATCCGGATTGCGGATAAAGAACAGCGCGGTTTCTTCCGGCGCGTTCGCAATGTCGCCCCGCAGGCCCAGGGTGAAATGGCGGCCCTCATGGCCCTGCAGTGTTACCAGAAGTGAGTTGTCCCGTTCAATGAACCGGCTTTCCTCAACTGAAATAGGCTCCGCAAGGTCGGGTACTGACGTGATGTAATACTGAAAACCCAGGAATGCCACCAATACAACAAGCAGGGCGGCCAGGGCAGTGGATTTGATCATTGAGTGTCTTCCGTTCGGGGCAAGCGTGCCTCAATCCTTTTTCATCAGGTACTCCGCCACCGCTTGATAAGCGGGCAGCGAGGTTGGGTCTATCTTGCTGTTACTGGCATTGGGAAACGATGCGAAGCGTACCAGAACCATGTTGGCGGTGGGGTCAATGTAAATGGTTTGCCCGTGCACGCCTCGAGCGGCATAAGCGCCATTGGCATTGTGGAAGATCCACCACATGCCACGGTAGCTCCCGCCGGGGAGGGTTTTGTAGCCAGCCTTGGCAAAGGCCTTCTTGTCGCCGCCGGCCTCAATTGCATTCACCACAGATTCAGGAAACAGTTGCTGGTCTTTGTACTGGCCCTTGTTCAGCATCAAGAGGCCAATCCTGCCGAGATCCCTGAGCCCTGCGCTCAGGCCGCCGCCCGCGAACGGCGTACCTTTGGCGTCTATCGTCATGTAGGCGTCCTGTTCAGTGCCCAGAGGTTGCCACAAGCGATCGGAAAGGAGATCCGCCACGCTCTTACCGCTTACCCGGGAGATGATCCAGCCGAGGGCATCGGAATTGACCGTCCGGTAGCCGAACGCATCGCCGTGTTCGCCGTTCTGCTCAACGGTTTGCAGGTACTCGAAATAACCCTCCGGCCCGCTGTAATCGGAAGGCTTTGGCAAGGGGCTGGCGGCGGCAGAGTACTGCCAGATGTCTGCCTCGGGATCGGCGTAGTTTTCGCTGTAATCCAGCGCTGTGGTCATATCCATCACTTGTCGAACCGTCGCAGTGCCGAAGGCACTGTCGCGCAACTCGGGTACAATCGTGGCGACTTTGGACTGGTCATCAAGTTTGCCCTCAGCGACCAGGATTTCTGCCAGCAAGCCGGTGAGGGACTTTGTCATCGACATGGCCGCGTGTTTGCCGGCTTCGTTCAGGCAACCGTTGTAATACTCATACACAATCTTGTCATGATGCAGGATCAGTAGCCCGTCGGTGTAATTGGCAGACAGAGACTCCTGCCAGCCCATGGGAGTGTCGCTACCAATCGGCGTGAATGAAATGCTATTGATGCCATTGTCCGGGGCGTAGGGCAGAGGATCCGGGGCACCTATGCCACGACTAACTTGAGTGGTAGGGAGCAGCTCCCGTATGTGACACACCGTCCAGCGCAGTTTCGGAAAGCTGAAGTAATTGCTTTGCGGTTGCCCGATCAGTTTATCGTCTGACGGTGGAAAACCGGTCATCCATTGCAATGCTCCCGGGTCAGATGCCTCAGCGCTCATCGGAGCTGAAGCCTGGGTAGTGGCCCATGCGCCTGGAATGCTTAACGCGAAGAGCATCAGGGCGTGAACAGGATTGAAGCCGGGCATGTCCATTTACCTCGCAAAATTCGTTACATGGCCCTGGAGAAGACCGAGAACGGCAGGGCCTTCAAGACGTAACTCAGCGGCGTCCATGGCCACCAGGGCACATAGGAGCGGCGCTTTTCTGATTCGATGGCTTTAACCAGGGCCTTCACGCCGGTTTCCAGGTCCACCCTGAAGGGCGCGTTCTTGGTATCCCGGTTGATATCCGTGAGAATGTAGCCGGGCATTATGTTGCTGACGTTGATTGGCTTGCCCTTGGTATCCAGTTGCAGACCTTCTGCCAGGGACGCCACCGCAGCCTTGGTGGCGGCGTAAACGTTCAAGGGCCCGCGGAAACCACGCACCCCGCTCACTGAGGACATCAGCACCAGGTGGCCGCTGTTCTGCTCGCGGAAGATCTCCATGGCCGCCTCGCTCTGGGCAATGGCCGCGATGAAGTTGGTCTCGGCGGTGTGTCTATTCGCCGCGAAGTGTCCACGGCCGATAGGCTGGGAACTGCCAATACCCGCATTCACGACTACCCGATCAAGACTGCCCAGCTCATCCCGGAACGCGCGGAACACTTCGAATACCTGATCGTAATCGCAGACATCGAGACCGCGAACCAGCACCCGGATATTGGGGTTGGCCTGCTGCAATTCCCGTTGTAGCGCCTCCAGCTTGTCGGCCCGCCTTGCGCAGAGCGCCAGGTTGCATCCCTTGGCAGCCCATTCGCGGGCCATACCTTCCCCAAGACCAGTGCTGGCACCGGTAATCAGAATGTTCTTTCGCATCAGTTATCCCCTGGAGTCGTTCGTGTTATTTGCGCTCACAGTACCATGATCGAACGCTCAGGGGATTGACTGAAATGCAGACCTGTACTGACCAATTCTTTCAGTGTGGCCCGTTACTCCACCATGACCGTGATCCTCTCGGAGACCACTGCCGGGTTGTGCGGAACATGCATGTGGTCACCTACGAGAAGCTGTAACGTGTGCTTTCCCGGCGATAGCGTGATCTCGGTTTCGGTTTGCCCGCCGCCGAAGTGCTTGACGTGATCCGTAGCGGGAAGAGGCTGGCTCAAATCCGACGGTATATCGGTATCGATCAGCAGGTGGTGGTGTCCGGTGCCTGCTTTTTCCACACCGGCGGGTGCCACCCCCATGTTCCGCAGGCCAAAGACAACTTTGAACGTTTGGTCAACGGTAGCGCCATCGGTTGGCTGGACAAAATACACACCGGCATTGGCCGGGGCTTCAGATTTCATGCTCTCTGCCAGCGCTGATAAAGGCGCGATCAAAAGAGCTGAAACCAGCGTAATTGCGATCCTGTTCATCTCATTTCCTCCCTGGTGTTTGCCACAGGTCAGTATAGTTGAGGAAATGAAGTTTCGGCGCTCGGATTAGTTCTCCATAGCGGGAATTATGTGGTCTTCAATCAATCGGAACTGGCGGCGCAAAAACGTCGAGCCCGGCGATGGCGGGGTAGGGTCTGATGTCATCACCACGGTCAACTGACGAGCAGGCATCACATAAAGCACCTGTCCGCCATAGCCCCGACCGTAATATCCCATTTCGCCTGCGAGAGGTTGTTGGAACCAGCCGTAGCCATAGGGATCATCAGTATAGGCGGACCTCGCCCGCTCTATCCACGATTCGCGAACCCAGTCCTCCGGAAACAGACGCCGGTCGCCAATACGCCCCTCATTGCGATAAAGCTCGCCTATTTTTACCAGGTCTCGAGGCGAGAGAAGCATATTGTTGCCACCGAAATAGATACCCTGCGGATCGCGGCCCCACGCCGGAATGGTGATGTTCAGCGGTTCGCCCAGCCATTCTCGCGCCAGGGCAAGGGTGCTACGACCGGCGCTTTCCGTGAGCGCGGCGGAGAGCAGGTGGCTGCTGCCGGTGGAGTAAAGCATGCGCCCACCCGGCGCATCCACGAAGGGCCTGGTAAGCACATGATGAACCCAGTTTTCGCTGTTCACCCACGGCCCGTAGTATTGGCCGGACGTGCGCCGAAGACCGGCCTGCAGTGACAGCAAGTGTCCCAGGGTAATACGTTCCACACCCTCGGTGGCAGAAGCCGGCACTCGATCCCCGAGTGTTTCAACAACCGGCTGATCGATCCCCTCGAACACGCCCTTTTCGATGCCGATACCCACCATTGCAGCGAGCACGGTCTTGGAGAGAGACTTGATGTTGGTTAGCGTATCCAGGCCGGTGCCCTTCAGATCCAATGCCAGGACTTCCTGACCCTCATGGACAACAATCAAGGTGTAAAGCCGCTCGAGCTTCGCAGCCTCTCTCGCAACCTGCGTTCGCCAATCCGCCGTCTCTGAATAGCTTGAGAGGGGAATCAGTAGCAGCAGAGCGAAAAGCCAGTTTAAAAAACGTTGCATGGTGTACGGGTCGCCATCGCTTTGTTTTGAGGAAGAAACTTCCAACGTGTGACTAAATCTACGTCAGCGCGTGGCGAGGGGCTCACAGCCTAGTCATAGCTGTGGCGGTTTTCGGCTCCGCTCGAGCCGGACATGGAGAATCGCCTGAACTTCACGCCTTCACGCTCAACGGTCTGCTCCCCAACAACCTTGAATCCTTGATACTTAAAAAACGGACGTGCCTCCAGGCTGGCGTCTGTTGTAAGCTTTGTGACTCCTCTGGCAGCCAGGCGCTGCGATGCTGCCTTGTAAAGCAAGGAGGCGACGCCTCTGCGGGAAAACGAAGGCGCCGTGAACAGAAACTCAATATGGCCTGCGGAGGTGAATGAGATAAAACCCGCAAGAACACCCCGGGATTCAGCGACAAGTGTTTTCACGCCTGAGAGGCGGGAACGCCATTGCTCCAGATCTGGCGATCGTGGTGCCCATGTTGCCAGTTGCTCCGGCGTGTAGCTCTGGGAAGCAATTTGATGCACGGAATCCGTGAACAGAGCGACGATGTCAGCCAGGTCCTGGTCTGCGAAAGGTCTGATATTCATGGTTTGGTCAACGCGCCTCCGCAATCGCTATACGCTTCGTGGCGCAAACATGATGATCGCCATGCCGAGCAAAGCAACGCCGGAGCCCACAAGGTCCCAGGCGGTCGGCCTGATGCCATCAACAGCCCATAGCCAGAGAATGGCCATGAAAATATATACGCCGCCGTAGGCCGCATAAACCCGCCCGGCTGCCGTTGGATGAAGAGACAGCAACCAGGCAAATGCCGCGAGGCTCAGAGCCCCAGGCACCAGTAGCCAGATGCTCTTGCCTTCACGAAGCCACAGATAGGGCAGGTAGCAGCCAACGATTTCAGCCAGGGCGGTGATGAGAAAGAGGCCCACGGTTTTCAGTTCAGGCACCGAGGTCTACCTCCAGTCCTTTTCGCAAAGATTCAAGACTATCTGGCCCTGACTCGAGGCGAGCGGAATCTGCGGAATCACGCTCCCAGGAGGCAGCTGAGCCCATGTGAAGATGCACCTTTACGGCCGCTTTAAATGACTCTTCCATGAGGCCAGCAGGAACCCAAAGCAACTCCATGCCCCTAAGTTGGTTT
Organism: Marinobacter salsuginis; assembly: GCF_009617755.1. NCBI lineage: Bacteria > Pseudomonadati > Pseudomonadota > Gammaproteobacteria > Pseudomonadales > Marinobacteraceae > Marinobacter > Marinobacter salsuginis. Next base: position 333,905 of record NZ_BGZH01000003.1, on the reverse strand, counting down.
GGCACAGGGCTACCGCAGACCGAGCAAAAATCACTGCGATACCCTGTCGGCTTCTGGAAAGAAGAGATTTTGTCCTGACCAGACACCCAGCGAAAGTTCTCCTGCTCTACAAACGTTGCCGCATTCGCCGACGAACCTGTTGCCCTACGGCAGAGGGAACAATGGCATTGGTAAAGGTTCGGGACATCGCCTTTGATTTCGAACTTCACGGCGCCACAAAGACATTCGCCTTTCATCGTTAATTCCTTGTCGTACAGATTCCGCAGTTGAGGCAAGCGCTGGGTTAGGCCATCGGCTTGAAACTCGGCAACGCTGCAATGCGATCCAGCCATGCCCGAACTGCAGGGTAGTCCTCCAGCTCAAAACCACCTTCATCTGCGACGTGGGTGTATGCATACAGTGATATGTCTGCGGTGGTGGCATTTTCGCCCGTCAAAAACGGCGTTTGTGCCAGCTGCTGTTCCATCACCCGTAAGGCCTTGTGCCCGCCGGTTTGCTTGGCAGCATACTCATCGGCTTTGTCTGTTGGCAGCCCCAGGTACTTGTTGATAAAGCGCGCTACGGCGATAAACGGCTCATGGCTGTACTGCTCGAAGAATTGCCATTGCAGGACGCGGGCCTGGGCAAGGCCGCCATCTGGATACAAGTCAGAGCCAGACGCCAGGTAGTTGATGATGGCGTTGGATTCTGAAAGCGTCTCGCCGTTATCGAGCTCAAGCAGGGGAATCTTGCCGTTCGGATTCTTGCTCAAAAAGTCATCAGACTTTGTATCGCCGGCCAGAATGTCGACATCAATCCACTGATGGTCAATGTTCAGCAAGTTGCACACCAGCTGTACCTTGTAGCAGTTGCCCGATTTGGTATCGCCGTAGATTTTCATGCAGTTCCCTTTGCCGGATTCAGCCGGTTTAAGTCTTCACCCATTTATCACCTTCTACTTGGCGCGATTTAAGGATATCTCCAACGACATCTAAATCCACCGCCGAACCCGTCGTTCATATTCCCTGAAGTCTTCGCCGAATAAATCCCGGAGGGCACGCTCCTCCGGTTCAATCTGAAACCGGTTCATATAAACGACGAAGAAAATTACGCCAACCAGGGCCCACGCGGACGCCAGGAATACGCCCCAGGCGAGGAGCCACAGCGCGAAGCCGACGTACATGGGATTTCTTGAAAAGCGGTATACGCCTGAGCTGACCAGCTTGGAACTTGCCTCCGGGGTGCGTGGGTCCACGGTTGTTTGCGCGCTCCGAAAGGACATTACCCCTGCCAGAGGAAAAAGAGTGCCCAGTGCAAGCAGGATGGCCGCGAGGGATAGGCGAAGCGCTTCGCTGGTATCAATGCGCGGGCTCCAGTTTGCGATGACCCACATGAGCATCCCGATGATCAGCACCAGAGCAAGGGGTGGGATGCGTTTTTCCAGCATTTGAAGGTTCACAATAAAAAGGACTCTGTTCTAGGATTCACGTGGGTTGCAGCGATTTGCTCTAACTAATCGCGATCAATCAGACGATCGATCATTTTTTGCCAGCCAGGCCCGAAAAGGTGCAGCTGAGTCCTCGAGTTCGATCTGGGTCAACCCCAATTCTTTGGGCCTCACGGGATGGATCTGGCCGTAGAGCTGCTCTGCAATATTGCCGTCTGCAAAGCCAGCCCAATTTGCAGTTTCCTGGGATGCGGCAAACACAATTCGTGGAATACGGGCCCAGTGAGCAGCAGCCAGACACATGGGGCAGGGTTCGCAGCTCGCGTACAGGGTGGCTTCTGGCATATGCGCGTTTCCCAGCATCTTTCCGGCCATCCGTATTGCCGCTACCTCGGCATGGGCGGTAGGGTCGCACTCCTGCTTTGCCCGGTTGCCAGCCCGGGCAACAACACTGCCATTGTGCACCACCAAAGCGCCAAAGGGTGCGCCACCATCGCCGACCGAATCCACGGCCAGCTGAACTGCTTGTTGGAGATAGGCTTTGTCACTGTCTTCGGTCTGGGCGTGGCTCACGTTGGACCTTTCCTCGTTGTTAAGTATTGCTCCCGCCTGGTTAGCGAAGCTGACTGTCCTTGCTACCTCTACGATTGATGCCGCCAGAGTGGGGATGCTCCTTTTCATGGGCCGACTGGCAATCAATGCACAATCGGACGCCGGGAATAGCCTTACGCCGGGCCTCCGGAATCGGAGCACCGCATTCATCGCATTCCTCGGCGCTCTCGCCTTCGGCTAACTGGCTGCGAGCGCGCTGGATTTCATCTTCAACGCTTGCGTCGATCTGTTCCTGAACTGCACCATCACGAGACCATCCGCCTGCCATGGGGCCCTCCGAAGTCTGGCTGACTGAAACTACTCAACGTTAGCATTGTAGCTCGGGTGCTCAAAGGTGGCCGATGACCTATTGGTTGTCGACTCAGGGATTTTCTGTGTATTGGGGCAGGTCGTCTGTGATCTCAAACCATGGCGCCTTGTTTCCCACGTAAACGTGTCGCTCTGGCGTTACGCCCGGGTCTGTATCGAGGGTGCCCATAGGGAACCCAAGCACTTCGGGATGAGCATCGAATTTTGTGTAGAGGCTAGAGCCGCAGTTCAAACAAAAGGCCTTATGCTCACCGGGAGATGACTCATAAAGCTTTATCAGCTCCTCGCTTTGCACCGTGCGCCAGTCTGCTGCATTTACCTTGGCACGGGTTCGAAATGCTGACGCATGAAGCTTGCGGCACATGGTGCAGTGGCAGTTCAGAACATCCGTGAGGGGGCCGTGGATTTCGTATTTGATGCCGCCGCAGAGGCAGCTTCCGGTTTGGTGCATAGGGTCAGCTCCTGTTGCTCCCTTTGTCTTTAAAACTGGCGTCGATCCGTTCCCGAACCATACCATCCCGCGACGTTCAGAGTACCGGACTCATTTTTTATGCAGTGCCTTGTAGCGTTCCTCCAGTTCGGCACGAATGGCCCGTCGCTCCTTACCGTTGGCAAATCGCCTTATCTGATCATCGGTGCTCGGAACCAGTTGCGGCACGGGGACGGCCTTACCGCTATCATCAACAGCCACCATGGTAAAGAAGCAGCTGTTGCTGTGGCGAACCAATTTGTCACGGATATTCTCTGTAACTACCTTGATGCCGATCTCCATGGAGGTGCGGCCGGTGTAGTTCACGCTGGCCAGAAAGGTGACCAGCTCGCCAATCCGGATGGGTTGAAGGAACATCACCTGGTCGACGGAGAGAGTAACGACATAGGTCCCCGCATAACGGCTGGCGCAGGCATAGGCAACCTCATCCAGGTACTTCAAAAGCGTACCGCCGTGCACATTGCCGGAGAAATTGGCTTTGTCCGGCGTCATCAGAACGGTCATGCTCAGGCTTGTTGAATTGTTTTCCATGGTGCTTCTCTGTTGGTTTGCTTTCCAGTATAGGCGCCAGGGTGCCAGCGGTGGCAGTAGTTATTAGTCGGCCTCGAACGTCACCAGATCTACATCTGCTGCCTGGGTGCGCAACGGCACCAATGCCTGATAGGCAGGAGAGTCGTGCCAATCGATGACGGAATCCGCATTGGGAAAGCGGATAACCACGGTATCGGTGTGCCGGTAATGCCCGCTCAGCACCTTTGCCTGTGTACCCCGAAGCACCAACTCTCCGCTCCAAGGCACGAGCGTTTCCGGTACCAGGCTGCGGTATTCTGCCCATTTGTCGGGGTCTTTTACGGTAATGTTGCCGATCACGTAGGCGGTCATTGGCGTTCTCCGGTTTTCATTGGGCTGATGTCCATGAAAAATATAAGTGACTACATGCATTACTTGTTCAGGATGTCTTCGATCCAATTAAGGAATTTGGCCGCACTCCTCGTTTCGAAGCTATCCCTACCCGGAACGTAATAGCACAAATCTGATGTTACCGATTGAGTGTCGAAGTGCTGCAGAACGTTGGCCTTCAACAGCCTTTCGACGAGCGTTGTAGAGCAGAACACCAGCCCGTTGCCTGCCATAGCCTGTTGGATCCCGAAAAGCTCCTGATCAAAGGTTTTGAGTTGAATGTTGGCCCCTTCCAACCCATTTTTCTCCAACCAGGCGGCCAGGGGAGGGGGCGGTAACGCTTTGTTTTTCCACTCCGTGCTGAAAAGTGTAATGGGTTCATTCCCCCTGTAAGGCGAATTCATTCCATAAGCACCAAACACATTGAATGACTCCGATCGAATGACATCAGAATCCTCAGCGACTGAGACGTCACCGAACCGAATCGGGATAACATAGGATTGGCTGTCGACCGATTCGCCGGTGGAAATTTCCACAGAAATATCCGGGTTGGCTTGTTCAAATTCGTGCTGGGAGGGGATGAGCACCATCGCTGCCAGCGATGATGTGGTCGTCACCCTCACCGTATTGCCTGCCTTCATCACCTCTTCCAAGGCGCTGTCGATTTTCCGAAACCCTTCCGAAGTCGCTTTGGCAAGTCGGATACCCGTTCCGGTCAGGGATATCCTTCTTCCCTGCCGATGAAACAGGCTCACATTCAATCGGCTTTCCAGGTTGCCAATGTGATGTGAGATGGCTGTCGGCGTCAGCGAAAGTTCTTCTGCCGCCAACTTGAAGCTTCCCCGGCGGGCAGCCGACTCAAAGGCTTTCAGCGCCTGTAATGACACCTGCAATGTGAGTCTCCCAATCAATCACTGATTCATGGATGTTATAGATGAATTGAATTCATCTGCAAGTGCAATTTTTACGTTTGTGCAAGTCCATCCAGCCTCACAAACTGACTCCTGTCATCAACCCACCAAGGAAATGAACATGAGCACACTATTACACGTTGATTCCAGTGTTAGAGGGACGAACAATCCCAACCCGGATCACGATTCCATATCGAAGAATATCGCACGCCGGTTTATTGATACCTGGCAGGAAAATCGGCCTGAAGATGAATATATCTATCGTGACGTTGGCGTGAATCCACCTGCTTTCATTACCCAGGAATGGATTGGCGCGGTGTTTACCCCTGTGGAAAATAGGACCCCGGCGCAGCAGGAGACACTGGCACTCTCCGATACCCTGATTGCCGAAGTGTCGGCGGCCGACGTTCTCGTGATCTCTTCACCCATGTACAACTACGGTATGCCGGCTCAGCTAAAAGCCTGGTTCGATCAGATCGTTCGCATCGGCAAAACGTTTGATTTCGATCTCGAACGAGGTGACTTCCCGCTGCAGCCTCTGCTCTCAGGCAAGACATTGATCATCGTGACCTCCAGCGGAGAGTTTGGCTTTGAAAAAGGCGGCATCAGGGAAGAGTCTGGCCATCTGGTGCCGCACCTGCGGACACTGAGCAAATACCTCGGAGTAGACACCATCTACGAGATTTCCGCCGAATACCAGGAGTTTGGCGACGAAAGACACCGCGTATCTGTAGCCAACGCCAAAGAGCGAGCCGAGAGACTTGCTTCAGAGCTGAGCCTTTCAGGCCAGGCACTATCGTCAAGAAATGAGGTCACCGATGCGTGACCGAATTGATGAAGAGCGTCTGGCAACCTGTGGCGAAAGTGCCATTGATCTGGCCATTAGCAATGTACAAGCCGGTGGTTTGCCGTTTTCCGCTGTGATCGTCAATCAGAATGGAGACGTTGTCGGCAAGGGGGTAAATCAGGTTGCCGAGCATCTGGATTGCACCGCACACGCCGAAATCCAGGTAATAAGAGATGCTTCAAGGAAGGAACAAAGCGTTTCTTTGAGAGGGGCGACATTGATTGCTTCAGGAGAGCCATGCGCTCTCTGCTACATGGCCATCCGTATGGCCGGTATCAGGAACGTTCGTATCGTTGCGGACAGATATGAGGCGAGAGACAACGGGTTCGATTATCTGTGGACTTACCAGTATTTGAATCCTGCCCTCATCGATGAACTCGACGTAGTGACATTGGTTAACGATAGAAAGTTGTACCCATTCCAGATGGCCAGGATGGGCGTGCGCAATTGAGGGAAGGGGATACTAATGGCGGGGCGGCTCAAACCGGAGCCGCTACGCTGGCCTTTCCAAGTTTGTCTGGATAGAAACGGAGCGCCAACGAAGTTGGATCCTGCAGCAGTCACTCGTTATGCGGACTTGCCCTCAACAATCTGGAGGTTGAAACCCTCCGACTCCTTGGGCGGCTCAAAGTAACCCGTCACCATCCTAAAGACCTCCTCCGTGTCGAACTGTGCTCGTTCGGGTTGTTCTTTCTGCCGCTGTTTCAGCTGTTTTAAACAAACTTCATCGTCTACCAACAAATAGTACGGCTCATGAGGAATACCGTGCTGCGAATAGATATCTTTGAACCAGGCTCTTTGCTTACGGGTGTTGCCGGGAAAATCCAGGACCACGGAGGTACCAGCCAAGAGCACCTGCTCAACGTGTGATTTCAGCACTGGCTTGAGCCGAGATGAGTAACGAATGTAATCATTGAAATCATTGATCTCGCCGGGGAACAAAGCGGCCAGCCACTCATCCTCTGAAATAAGCACGGCTTCCCGTTCACGAGCGATCTTGCCAGACAAAGTGCTTTTGCCAGCTCCCATCTTCCCACAGAAGAATATCAACGTTCCGTACGAATTCATTGTTTAATCCATGGGCATAACGCCGCGCCATGGGGCAAACCGAAGCGAAGCGTAGGTTTGTCCCTAGCAGCGCCTTGTTAGCCATTTGGCCCATCATATTTTTGATCAAATATCATGAATATTCTATTGTTTACTCTCTCGATCCAATCGAGGACATTTATCATGTTCTCATCTAAGCAATCAATTCGTTCTAACCAGAGCCGGTATGACTCATTGCAAAACTTGAGCGTTGGACATATATATCTCGCATCGGCCTCGTGGTAGAACGGATACACGGTAAACGTGGAATCTTCATTCTTTTGAAGGCACCAATCCATAGATTCGTTCCACGAACCATGTATTGATTCTGACATCATTCCGTAAGTGTATTTGTATAGATCCTCGTCCGTGATTTCCTTGAAAATATCGAAGAATGTCTTGCCCTGAAGTTTCCATCGATTTTTCTTTTGCTCTTTGAAATCGTCTTCTGAGAAGCCCTCTAGATCCATCTTCTCCTGCACAGATTTGAGCAGGCGTTTTCCTGCCTTTGTCTCAAAGAAGCGAGAACCTTCTTTGAGTTCACGAAGTATCCTCAATCGATCTTTGTACGAGCACTTTCTGTAATCTTCAATTACATCTGAATCGCTCATTAGCAGATATTCTGCTGTTACCGCAGCTTCGATTAGTGGCCTTTCTAGAATACTTATAATTTCAGCATTATCTTGCTCATAGTAATTTACAATCTCTTTGAGCAGCTTCCATATTCTAGTTAGCAAGCCCAAAATTGGAGCATCTTCTAGGCTGAAACCCGTAGGATTACGATCAACATTCCGAATTCTAGTAATGCAGTCATAAATCTCTGCTACATCCCTAACAAAAGTTCCAGTAAATCTATTTATGTCGTCTAGTGATCGTAAGCTTTTCCCTACGTATTCCTCATCGTATCGGCTTATGATTTTTTCTATTTCATCCATGCGCAGTACTTTTTTGGATGGCTAGCAGTGGTTAGATAGACGTCTTCATTATTGCAAAACGCGACAGCTTCATTATCACGCGTCACGATTATGTCAAATCTAAGCAACCTAAACATAAATCTAGGCAAAAAACAGTGCATTACAAGTCAGCTGTGAAAGGAAATCGTAATATCACCGCGCAATAACGAAGCGGTCATACGAATATGCCTTAGACCAGACTTTTCTCGAACCCCAAAACAAAAAGGCCCGAAGCGTTCACTTCGGGCCTTCTCGTCACTCAGTGCAGTCGATCACCTCAACCGCACTTGCTATCACCGCAGGAGAGGCAGGTCGCACACCCATCCATCACGATCACCGCCTTGGTGCTGCACTTGCCACACATGGTGGCGTTGGCTGGGTAGTCGCTGGCTTTTTCGTCGTTCGTGGCCGTGGTGTGGCTGGCTTCGAACTCGGCTCGCTTTTCGGCGAGGATGCGCTTGGTGGTTTCGCTCATTTCCTCGCTTTCCAGCAGACCAATGGCCTTCAGGTGCTTCTCGATCACGGCGCCGATTTCAGCCACCAGGGACGGCATGAATACGCCGCCTTTCTTGAAGTAGCCACCGTTGGGGTCGTACACGCTGCGCAGCTCTTCCACCAGGAAAGTTACGTCGCCACCCTTGCGGAATACCGCAGAGATGACGCGGGTGAGGGCGATAACCCACTGGAAGTGTTCCATCGACTTGGAGTTGATGAACACTTCGTACGGCTGCCGGCTTTCGTGGTCGGTGCCTTCGTTGAGCAGGATGTCGTTGATGGTGATGTACATCGCGTGCTCGGCCACCGGGGGCTTGATCTTGTAGGTGGTGCCCAGCAGGAAGTCCGGCCGTTCGATGTATTCGTTCATCTGAACGGGTTTGGTTTCCGCATGCACCGGTGCCTGGTGTTCGGCGGCTGCTTCAGGGTCGGCCTTCTTTACGCGGTAGCCGACGATTTTGTTGCTGATTTTAACTGTCATGTTCGTTGTCCTGTGTCGGTTCCCGGATCAGTACTTGCCGTAGGTGCCTTCTTTCAGCGCGTCAAACAGGTTGGCGGCGTTGTGGATTTCGCCGTCGTACTCTACCTGCTCGTTGCCCTTGAGGGTTACCTTGCTGCCATCGTCCAGGGTGAACTCGTACATTGTGTTCTCGAGGTCTTTTTCCTTAACCAGTACGCCCTGGAAGGCTTCCGGGTTGAAGCGGAAGGTGGTGCAACCCTTCAGGCCCTTGTCGTAGGCGTAGAGGTAAATGTCCTTGAAGTCCTGATAGGCGAAGTCTGTCGGAACGTTCGCGGTCTTGGAAATCGAGGAATCTACCCACTTCTGGGCGGCGGCCTGGATGTCCACGTGCTGCGATGGGGTTACATCGTCGGAAGTGGTGAAGTAGGCCGGCAGCTTCTTGTCCTCGTCTTCGGAGAACGGCATCGCGCCCGGGTTCACCAGGTGGCGGTATGCCAGCAGCTCGAAGGAGAACACATCTACCTTCTCTTTGGTCTTCCGGCCTTCGCGGATGATGTTACGAGCATAGTGGTGCGAGAAGCTCGGCTCGATACCGTTACTGGCGTTGTTGGCCAAAGACAGGCTGATGGTGCCGGTCGGAGCGATGGAGGTGTGGTGCGTAAAGCGGCCACCTTTCTCGGCCAGTTCTTCCACCAGCTTCGGCTCCACGCTGGCAATCTGCTGCATGTACTTGCTGTACTTCGCATGCAGTACGCGACCTTTCACCTTGTCGCCCAGCTTGTAGCCGTCTTTGCTCAGCTGCGGGCACTTGTTCAACATCTTGGCATCAATCTCGAACTCGTCGTCCATGATCGGCGCAACGCCTTTTTCCTCGGCCAGGGCGAGGGACTGGCGCCAGCCTTCAACGGCCATTTCACGCACGACTTCTTCGGTGAACTGCACGGATTCTTCAGAACCATACGGCATGCGCAGCATGGCGAGGGTGGAACCCAGGCCCAGGATGCCCATACCGTGGCGGCGCTTGTAGGTGATTTCGTGGCGCTGCTCGGCCAGCGGCAGGCCGTTGATCTCTACCACGTTGTCCAGCATGCGGGTGAAGATGCCTACTACCTTGCGGTATTTTTCATAGTTGAAGCTGGCCTTGTCGGTGAACGGGTAGTCCACGAATTTGGTCAGGTTCACGGAGCCCAGCAGGCAGCTGCCGTATGGGGGCAGGGGCTGCTCACCGCAGGGGTTGGTGGCGCGGATGTCTTCGCAGAACCAGTTGTTGTTCATCTGGTTGACCTTGTCGATCAGGATGAAACCCGGCTCGGCGTAGTCGTAGGTGCTGGTCATGATGGTGTCCCAGATGAACTGGGCTTTCAGGGTGCGGTAGATACGGCAGGCAACCTTGCCTTCGTCGTTCACCACATAGCCTTCCTGCACCGGGAAATCCCGGTAAACGAACTGGCTGGCATCGCTCAGATCCAGACCTTCGTCTTCCACTTCCTTCTGGGTAACCGGGAAGGAGAGGTGCCAGTCGTCGCCGTTGCGAACGGCTTCGATGAAGTCTTCGGTAATCAGCAGCGACAGGTTGAACTGGCGCAGGCGGCCGTCTTCGCGCTTGGCCTGGATGAAGTCGATCACGTCCGGGTGGTGCACGTCGAACGTGGCCATCTGGGCGCCACGGCGGCCACCGGCAGAGGATACGGTGAAGCACATGCGGTCGAAGATATCCATGAACGACAGCGGGCCGGAGGTGGTTGCACCGGCGCCGGCCACGTACGCGCCTTTCGGGCGCAGGGTGGAGAATTCATAACCGATACCACAGCCTGCCTTGAGGGTAAGGCCGGCTTCGTGGTTCTTTTCCAGGATGTCGTTCATGGAGTCCTGAACGGTGCCGGAAACGGTGCAGTTAATGGTGGAGGTTGCCGGCTTGTGTGCTTCGGCACCGGCATTGGAGGTAATCCGGCCGGCGGGAATGGCGCCGTTCTGCAGGGCCCAGATGAAGTTTTTCATGTGCTGGGTGCGTACGGATTTGTTTTCCACCTCGGCAAGGGCTTTGGCAACACGTTCGTAGGTTGCGTTGATGTCCTTGTCTACGGGCTCGCCGGTCTTGGTCTTCAGCTGGTATTTGCTGTGCCAGATGTCGATCGAGGCTTCCTGCATCGGGATTGTCGTTACCACTGCCTGTGCCTTTGCGTTCATTTCCACCCTCTGTCTTCCGGTATGTCTTCTTTTTATGGCGCCAGTCCTTGTACCAGCGGCGCCATACCCCTTGAGAATCGTCGTTTTGGCCTTGGGCCTGTTTTCTTTTTAACCACTAGATATGGGTTGAATCTGAAATGAGTATAACAGGATATAGTGTTCTGTGAACAAGAACGCAACTATTGATAGGCGCTTCGGAGCAAAGAAAATCAATCGAAACCGGCTTGAATCCGGGAAATTTTTTCTAAAACAGCGGTTTGAGGCTAAAGGTTCAAAACCACTACATGTTGTGGTTTAAAAATTGATCAGGCCTAGAGCATTCCTTCGAATCCGTTAGAAAAGTCACATGAATTGTGACCCCTGCACGTACCCGATATGAACGTGTCGCTACAGTACGGAGGTGGTGTCGAAAACTGCAGTGGCCCACAGGATGTGAAAAAGACCAAAAACAAGGAAATAATAATGAAAGGCCTGAAACCTACCTTGCTAGCGCTCTGCGTTGCGGGTGTTCCACCTGCAGCTGTAGCCGAGATCCAGATGCTGGATGACTCGGCAATGGGCATGATCACCGGCCAGGCCGGTGTGACCATTGAGCTGGAAACCAAACTGAACATTGATCGCTTCATCTATACCGATGAGGGCTCAATGGAAATCAATGATATCTTCGTGGGTGGTACCAACCGGAGTGATTTGTTCCCTGAGCTGGGGGTAAATCTGATGGGTGGAGCAGCTCAGGAAACAGACCTTCTGGACAACGTCCGGATCGAGATCGATATCCTCAGCGATGGCGATGCCATTATCAACGTTCTGCCTCAGGTGTTCGGGGCAGTCGACCTGCGAGTCTCCACCGGTGCCTGGAATCTTACTGGAACTGGCGGCAGTACCACCATTCTGGATAACTTTAATGCAGATATCCTGATGGGCGGCGCCAATATCGAGATCGATGCCGATACGGATGTGATGAACCTGAGAACGGACATCGCGGTTGACGACATGGATTTCGACATGCCGTTTCTGGCCTTGGGTATTCGAGACTTCCGGCTAACAGGGAACACCTACGATCCGGTTCGTAACAAGAACATTCCGGACCTGTTTGCCAAGGTTGATCTTGATATCTACAAACGTACCAATAGTCTGGGTGTTGATAGCCTCGCTATTGATCTGAATTCGTTTAATGCGGATATCACCATTGGCGGCGTTCTGGTGGGTGGGACATCCATAGGCAGCGTGTTTATGGATGATCTTGCGATCACCAATACTCAACTGCTTGTTTACGGCCACTGATTCCGGCTGTGAAACGAAAAAGGGGGCCAGTCTGGCCCCCGTTTTTTCAGCCCAGCAGAAGACTGTCGTCGTCCACTTCCAGTCCGCGCTGTTTCTCAAACAAGCCCAGCAGATCCTTCACTTCCAGGCCTTCGCGGTCTTTGCCTTCGATATCAAACACCACCTGGCCCTGGTGCAGCATCACCGTGCGGCTGCCAACTTCCAGTGCCTGCTTCATGCTGTGGGTCACCATCAGCGCGGTGAGCTTCTGCTCCTCGATGATCTTGGTGGTGAGTTCCAGAACGAATGCCGCGGTTTTCGGATCCAGCGCGGCCGTGTGCTCGTCGAGTAGGAGGATGCTTGAGGGCGTCAGGCTGGCCATCAACAGGCTTACAGCCTGACGCTGGCCGCCGGAAAGCAGGCCCATCTTGTCGCCAAGGCGTTTTTCCAGGCCCAGGTTCAGGGACGAAAGGCTGTCCTTGAACTTTTCCATGTACTGTCTTTTAACGGCGCTTGTGAGGCCCCGGCGCTGACCACGTTTGATGGCCAGGGCGAGGTTTTCCTCGATGGTAAGGCCTTCACAGGTGCCGGCCAGTGGGTCCTGGAATACCCGGGCAACCCGGCCGGCCCGTTTGTGGGTGGGCAGTTTGGTTACGTCCTGGTTGTCCACGATGATCTGGCCACTGTCTACCAGCACTTCGCCAGCCAGGGCGTTCAGAAAGGTGGATTTACCGGCGCCGTTACTGCCAATAACCGTAACAAACTCGCCCTGGTTGACCGTCAGGCTCATGCCTCTGAGCGCGGGGTTTTCCAGGGGGGTTCCTTTGCCGAAGGTGAGTCGGAGGTCGGTTGCACTGATCATTTCGCCTCCTCAGGCCTTGCTTCGGGAAAGTTTGCCGGCAATGGATGAACGCACGCCGGGCAGAACGATGGCCAGGGTGACCAGAACCGCAGTTATCAGGTTCAGATCCTGCGCCTGAAGGCCAAGGAAATCGGCGTTCAGGGCAAAGGCGATGGCCAGCCGGTAGATGATGGCGCCCACCACGCAGGCGATCAGTGCGCGTAACACCGTGGAGGGAGTCACAACTGCTTCACCACCAATCAGGGAGGCTAGGCCAATCACAATAACGCCCACGCCCATGGTGACGTCTGCTGCGCCCTGGCTCTGGGCGAACAGAGCGCCGGCAAGCCCAACCAGGCCATTGGAGACGGCAACACCAAGCACAATCATGGCGCCGGTGGCGATGCCCTGGGCCCGGGCCATTCTGGCGTTGGCGCCGGTGGCTCGCATGGCCAGGCCGGTTTCGGATTTCATGAAACGCCACAGCAGAATAAGCGCTACAAAGACCACAATAACGAACAGGAGCACCGGTACCTGATGGTAGGCCAGATCCAGGTCATACCAAGGCGTCAGCACGGTTTCTTCCGTTAGCAGTGCCACGTTGGGGCGACCCATGATGCGCAGGTTGACCGAATACAGCGCAATCATGGTCAGGATCGAAGCCAGCAGATTCAGAATGTTCAGTTTCACATTCAGCAGGGCCGTTACGGCGCCGGCGGCCATGCCGGCCATAACCGCGCAACCTGTCGCCAGCCACGGATTCCAGCCGTCAATAATAAGCACAGCGGCCACGGCAGCACCGAGCGGGAAGCTGCCATCTACGGTGAGGTCCGGGAAATCAAGCACCCGGAAAGAGAGGTAGATGCCAAAAGCGACGAGGCCATAAATCAGGCCAGTCTCGATGGCACCATAAAGCGCAATGTTACTCAGCATGGTCGGGTATCACCAATGATAAAACGGGCGGCCCCTTGTGAGGGCCGCCCGTGTTGTTCGGGGGATTACTTGGCGCTGTCGATAACCTGCTCGGCGTCACCGATCACGTCATCGGACAGGGTAATACCCATGCGCTCAGCGGCAGCCGGGTTCACGAAAAGGTCCAGCTTCTCCATTGTCTCGACACCCATGTCTCCGGGTTCTTCGCCATTCAATACCCGGGCAACCATCACGCCAGTCTGGCGGCCATGGTCGTAGTAGTCGAAGCCCAGCGCCGCAACAGCGCCGCGCTCAACCGTGGCGGTGTCGGCGGCGAATACCGGGATACCGGCGCGCTCACCCACGGAGATAACCGCTTCAGCAGCACTGATAACTGTGTTGTCAGTGGTCAGGTAGATGGCATCGGCTTTGCCAACCAGGGAGCGGGCGGCGCCCAGAACCTCGGAGGTTTTGGTAGCGGCACCTTTTACCAGTTCAAGGCCGCGGGCGGCGAGGCGCTCTTCCAGCAGTTCCACCAGCGAGACGGCGTTGGCTTCGCCCGGGTTGTAGACGGTGCCAATGCGTTTGGCATCGGGCATTACGCGCTGGAGCATATCCAGGTGTTTGTCGATGGGCAGCATGTCGCTCACACCCGTGATGTTTGCTCCTGGTGCTTCGAGGCTACTCACCAGCTTGGCTCCGAGCGGGTCGGTCACGGCAGAGAAGATGACCGGCGTATTGCGGGCCGCAGCGGCAACGGTCTGGGCGGAGGGTGTGGCAATTGCCACAATCACGTCGGGGCTTGCGCCAACAAATTTGCGGGCAATCTGTGAAGCAATGGCGGAGTTGCCCTGGGCACTTTCGTGCATTACTTCCAGGTTGTCGCCCTCTTTGAATCCGCGCTCGGCAAGTTCGTCTTTAATGCCCTGGTAGACAGCGTCCAGTGCCGGGTGCTCCACAATCTGTGTGATGGCTACAACGCGGGGTTCCTGTGCCTGAACGAGTGTTGCCAGCGCCAGCAGTGTGGCACCGAACAGGGTACGCAGGGTTGTCTTGGCCATATGCCCATCTCCGGGTAGGTTAACTGGTATGTTGCAATTCTGAAGGGGCGCAAGTTTACCACAGGCAGAGGGTTTAAGGGGTAGGGGATGTTGCCGGAAGCAGGGCTATGATCCAGATAGGTGCAGTTGGAAATTATTTTGCTTGTGTCACGTTTTGACGGCTCATACTATGTTGAAATACCCTACGAAAGTCTAATAATAAGTCATCCATAATTCGAACAACGAACTGCAAGGAAGGTCCATGGACACAACAAACAAACTTCCCCTGGATATGGTTTATCACTGGGAGAAGGCCAAGGCGAATTCTGTCTATATGACACAGCCCATCGGGGGCGGTAAAACGGTGGATTACACCTGGGGCCGGGCGGTGGATGAGGCGAGACGCATGGCGTCTTACCTGAAGTCCCTGAACCTCCCCGAAAAAAGCCGCATCGGCCTGATTTCCAAAAACTGCGCCCACTGGATCATGACCGACTGGGCCATCTGGATGGCCGGCCACATTTCCGTTCCGTTGTACCCCACCCTTAACGCCGACACCGTCAATTACATCCTCAACCATGCCGAGTGTGAAGTGGTGTTTGTTGGCAAGCTGGACGACTGGGACATGATGAAACCGGGCGTGCCGGAATCAGTGCGTTGCCTTTCCTTCCCGCTGAGCCCGCCCAATGATTTCGAAACCTGGGACGATATCGTTGCCAAGTATCCGCCCCTGGAAGAAAACGTTCAGCGTGATGCCAATGAACTGGCGACGATCGTTTACACCTCCGGCAGCACGGGCAAACCCAAAGGCGTCATGCTCAGCTTTTACAACATGGCCTATGCGGCAGAGGGTGGTATGGAAGTGCTTGGCGTGGGCTCCGAGGAGCGCATGCTCTCTTACCTGCCGCTGGCTCACGTATTCGAGCGTACCTTTGTTGAGTTGGCATCTTTGTATGCGGGTTTCCACCTTTATTTTGCGGAATCTCTGGATACCTTCGTTCAGGATCTGCAACGAGCCCAGCCAACCTTGTTCCTCTCAGTACCGCGCCTGTGGGTGAAGTTCCAGCACGGTGTGCTGCAGAAGTTGCCCAAGAAGAAGCTGGACCGGCTGATGAAAATTCCAGTGGTCAACAAATTGATCAAGAAGAAGATCCTCAAGGGCCTTGGCCTGGACAAGGTCAAGCTGGCAGGCAGTGGTTCGGCACCGCTGGCAAGCGACGTTCTGGACTGGTACCGCAATCTTGGCCTCGAGCTGCTGGAAGGCTATGGCATGTCTGAGAACTTTGCCTATTCCCATATGAGCAAACCAGGGCGGTCAAGAACGGGTTACGTTGGTGAGTCTGCACCCGGGGTTGAAACCCGTATCAGCCCGGAGGGCGAGATCCAGATCAAGAGCCCGGCCACGATGATGGGTTATTACAAGGACGAGGAGAAAACCCGGGAAGCGTTCACTGAAGACGGCTTCCTGAAGACCGGCGACAAGGGTGAGATTGATGAGATGGGCCGGCTCAAGATTACCGGTCGCATCAAGGAAATCTTCAAGACCAGCAAGGGCAAGTATATTGCGCCTGCGCCCATCGAGAATCGCCTGATGTCCCACGATGCCATCGAAATGGTCTGCGTCTCTGGGGCCAACCAAACCCAGCCTCATGCCCTGGTCATGCTGGGCGAAGAGGCCCGACCGAAAATGGCGGACGAGGCCTTCCGAAATGAGATTGAAGAGAGCTTCAAGAAGCTGATTGCCGATGTGAACAAGACTGTGGATCCCCACGAGCAGTTGGCGTTCATCACCGTGGTCAGCGACGAATGGTCGATCGAGAACAGCTTCCTCACGCCCACGATGAAGCTCAAGCGCAATGTGGTTGAAGACGCCTACCAGGAGAAAGTCGACAAGTGGTATGCGCAGCGTCAGCCGGTCATCTGGCAGTAACGCTTTCGATTACAGGTGAAGATGTTCTGGCCCGGCTCTGCCGGGCTTTTTTTATAGCGGAAAAAACCGACGTAAGTCGCATAGGGAAAAGGAGGATGCGGGCCTAAACTGAAGGGATATCAGGAGGATGTTATGAGCCAGTTGTCCCTTTTCCAGAAACGTATCCATGACGAGATTCCTCTTTCTCGCGCCCTGGGGATTCAATTGCATTCCTGGGATGGCCATTCGTTGTTACTCAGCGCACCTCTGGAGCCCAACAGCAATCACCAGGGTACCGGATTCGGGGGCAGTGTATATTCGGTGGCGGTAACGGCGGCCTGGGGCCTCACGGAACTGGCGCTCTGGGACCTCGGTCTTCGGGGAAACGTGGTGGTGCAAAGCGGGAACATTGATTATCTGGAGCCTGTGACATCCGATTTTTACGTGATCTGCCGCCTGCCCGGTGAAGAGATACCGGAGCGTTTTCGCAAGAGCCTTGCCCGGCACGGCAAGGGCCGGTTGGATCTGACGGCAGAAGTCTTCTGCGGAGAGCCAACCACAATGCCGGAAGGCGACCCTGTCGCCGTGTTCCAAGGGCGATTCGTGGTTCAGGATGTGAAATCCCGGATCACTTTCTGATCCGGGTCCGATCAGGCGATAGAGCGGCTGTTGGAGATCGAGCGGCTCATCAGAATGATCGGAATGATGCCGGCCAGAACGATAATCAGGGCGGGCAGGGCGCTGTGGTAAAGGCGCTCGTCAGAGGCAAACTGGTAGACGTAGGTGGCCAGGGTCTCGAAGTTGAACGGTCTGAGAATCAGTGTGGCCGGCAACTCCTTCATGCAATCCACGAACACCACCAGGGCAGCCGTAACCAACGTGCCTCTTAGCATCGGCAGGTGAACATGTACCAGGGTGTTGCCCGGGCTGTGCCCAAGAGACCGCGATGCCATGTCCATGCTGGGCGTAATTTTCTGCAACGCACTTTCCACGCTACCGGCGGAAACCGCCAGGAACCTCACGGTGTAGGCGAACACCAGTGCGAAGGCCGAACCGCTGAGTAACAGGCCGGTGCTGATACCGAAAACATCCCGCATCAGGCTGTCCAGCCAGTTGTCAAAGCCCGCCAGTGGCACAATCACGCCCACCGCCAGCACTGCCCCCGGCATGGCATAACCAAGGCTGGATAGCCGCATCAGTACCTGCATTTTGCGAGTGTTGTGCAGGCGGCGGCTGTAGGCAAGCGTAACGCCAATCAGCAGCGTGGTTAGAGCGGCTGCACTGGATAGGAAGAGGCTGTTGAAGGTGTTGCGGACAAAATCCGGGTTCCAGCTTTCACCGAAATATTCCCAGGCGTATAGCCCGAGCGTGGCGCCGGGAATCACAAAACCGAACAGTACTGGGAGTGCGCACACGGCCAGGCAAATCATCTGGCGCGGGAACGACATGGTGAAGCGCTGGATCGGATCGCGGTTGTCCCGCGCTGCGAACTGTTGCTGACGTCTTCGCGAGTAGCGCTCGAGCGTCACCAGGATGACCACGAAGATCAGCATGGTGGTGGCTATCTGTGCCGCACCGCCAAGATTCCCCAGGTTCAACCAGGTATCAAACAGGCCGGCGGTGAGGGTCTGAACGGCGAAGAAATCCACGGTGCCGAAATCGTTCAGGGTTTCCATCAGAACCAGCGAGAGACCTACGGCCACTGCAGGGCGGGCTATTGGCAGAACCACCCTGAAGAACGTGCTCAGCGCCGAGTGGCCGAGACTGCGGCTGACGGAGA
Source organism: Marinobacter salsuginis (assembly GCF_009617755.1). Classification (NCBI taxonomy): domain Bacteria; kingdom Pseudomonadati; phylum Pseudomonadota; class Gammaproteobacteria; order Pseudomonadales; family Marinobacteraceae; genus Marinobacter; species Marinobacter salsuginis. The sequence continues at coordinate 315,484 of NZ_BGZH01000003.1, read as the reverse complement.
ACAGAGACGGGGACTGCTCCAGAAACGCAGCCCGGGCAAGCAGGTAAACGTATGGATACAAAACCAGCCCGATCATCAGGGTGGCGCCTTCAAGGCTTCGGATTTCCGGGAACCAGTAGTCGGCGGCACTGGTCCAGCCGAACAGGTCGCGTAGTGTGCCCTGAACCGGCCCTGCGTAGTCCAGAAGGCTGGTGTAAACATAGGCAATAACATACGCCGGCACTGCGAAAGGCAGCAGCATGGCCCATTCAAAGAATTTGCGGCCGGGAAACTCGCACATGGTGACCGCCCAGGCCGAGGCCAGGCCAATTACGAGAGTCAGGGCGCCCACGCCGATCATCAGCTTGAGTGTCGTTGTCAGATAACGGGGAAGCGTGGTCTCGATCAGGTGTGGCCAGATATTCTCTTCGGGAAAAAACGCCAGGAAAATTACGGAAAGAACCGGAAGGGTGACAATGGCAGTGGTCAGCAATGCGCTGATCATCCATTTCGGCGAGCTGCGCTTTGCCAGCAAGGGCTGGGATAGCCCGGCATCAACGCTGGTAGCGGCCTCGCTCATAATGTTCCTGTATCTGGGTGTGGTCTGTCCGTTTGAAGGCTGCAGATTGTAGTCACCTGGCCTGATGCCTGCAATTGCTGCCTTCACACTGGCGATGGGTAGTGGTATGCCGAACCGCGGGTGAGGGTGGCAAATCACCCTCACCACACACGATTACTCGCCGTCGTAGTCGACCCGGTCAACCAGCTTGACTGCGGCATTGCGGTTGTTGGCAATTTCCTGCAGAGAAAGGTCGTCCGGGTTGATTTCACCCCACTCGGCAACCAGTCCGGACGGTTGTACTTCCGGGTTGGCCGGGTATTCGGTGTTCGCTTCGGCATAGATGCGCTGGGCTTCCGGCGAGGACAGGAATTCCATGAGTTTGATGGCGTTCTCGCGGTTCGGCGCGCTCTTGGTCAGTGAGATGCCACTGATGTTCACGTGGGTTCCCCGGCCTTCGGCGTTCGGGAACACGAGGCGAACCTGCTCGGCAATCGGGCGCTGGTTCTCATCCTGCAGCATGTTGCCGTAGTAGTAGCTGTTGCCGATGGAGATGTCACAGACGCCTTCGGCGATGGCCTTGATCTGGTCGCGGTCGCCACCCTGGGGCTTGCGGGCCAGGTTGTCTTTCAGGCCTTTCAGCCACTTCTCGGTTTCGGCTTCACCGTGGTGGGCGATCATGGAGGAGAACAGGGCAACGTTGTACGGGTGCTTGCCGCTGCGGGTGCAGATTCGGTTGTCCCACTTGTCGTCTGCCAGTTGCTCGTAAGTGGTGATCTCGCCTTCTTCCACACGCTCGCTGGAAACGAAGATCAGGCGACCTCGGGTGGTCAGCGCAAACCATTTACCGTCCGGGTGGCGAAGATTCTCGGGAATATTCTCTTCCAGGGTGTCATTGTCCACGCCCTGAACCAGATCGCGCTCAACCAGCTCGTTCAGGCGGGAAATATCAACGGTCATCACCACATCGGCCGGGCTGTTGCGGCCCTCACGCTCCAGGCGTTCTGCAAGGCCCTGTTTGGCAAATACAACGTTGCTCTTGATGCCGGTTTCCTGCTCAAAAGCATTCAGCAGGGGCTCAAGCAGGTACGCCTGGCGGTAGGAGTAAATGTTGACGTCTCCGTCTGCGGAGGCTGCCATGGGCATGGCAGTCAGGGCGATTGCTGCCGTGGCAGCCAGTTTCATTCGCATAGTCCCATCCTTTTTTCGGGTAGTCCCGGTATTGATTTGCCTGCAGTAGGGTCTACAAGCGTTTAAAAACGACAACTACTCTCATTTCTATTACCTGTATAGTCAATATCTCCGTTGGCATATTTTTCTGAAAATGGTGTTATGCTTCGGAAGACTATAAAAACTATGCAAAAAGTTGTGGAATCCTCAGATGGTTGGGAACGATCGAAGAGAGCACATACGCACCGCCATGAGCGCGAAGGTAAAGGTGGTGCATGCGGAACAGGGAGAATTCATATTCTCGACCCGCGATATTTCCGATGGCGGCGTCTTTATCGTCGTTGACACTGAGCCTTTCACGCCATCCCTTGGCGACAAGGTCACCGTACAGGTACAGGGCTTGCCCGTTCCGGCGCCGGTGCTTGAGATGGTGGTCGTGCGTAAAACCAATGACGGTTATGGCCTTCAGTTTGATCAAAATGGTGACTGATAGGCGGATTCAGGGCGTCTGCCATGGATAATGGCAGGGCCAATTCAATCGCCGTCAGGGATGTGTCAGTCAGATGATCTTTTCAGCCTTTTCCAGAGCTTACAAGCCAGTTATTGCAAGCCTGATGCTGTTGTTCACGTCGGGCTGTGCCAGCTACTACTCCCATTTCGCGATGTTCCCGGCGGAGAATTCGTCAGGGGAGCCCAGGCATGTGCGGCTGTCCTGGCAGAGCGCTGAATATCCTGGTTGGTGGATTGCGGGCGACAAGGCAACGTCTGTAAAAGTCGAAACCCAGTGCAGCGACCGTGTCTGGCGCCTCCGCGATGGCGCTGATGCCGGTGATTGTGGCACGGGCATTCGCGCTTGCGGCGAACCGGGCAAGGACCGTCTTGCTGGTACGGGCCAGCCGGCAACCGGCTCGAACCGGTGCATGTCTATCAATCCGGCGGATCAGGATGCTCGCGTCGCCAGCTTGGGCGGGCAACTTGAGTTGCTCGTTTCCTGTACTCCGGCGGTTGTCACAGAGGGGCAGGGCGACGATACCCTGAATCTGGATTACTTGCGGGCGTCTTCTGTCCCCTACACCGTCTATGTCCGCAAGGCTCCGCGGGGTTCAATGCGCGCGCGGCTGCCCGAATTTGACGAATCCGTATGTGACGCAGAGTGACACTTTTTGACGCTGTTATGTGACTCTCATCACGTTGCTACATTTTGTTTCCTGTTGAAGATTAGCGTTACGCTTTGTCGCGTTTGGGTTACCTGACGATACGATATTGTAATTGTGTCTTCAGGTGGATCGGTCAGAATGGTAGCCATCGAAAAGTTTGTTTTGTGAGGTGGCCCGTGGGTGTCCAACAGAAAAAAGTCGCAGTACATGATCTGGAAGTGGGCATGTTCGTGTCTGATCTGGACAGGCCATGGCACCAGACTCCATTCCCGATTCAGGGTTTCCACATTCGCTCCCAGGATGACATTCGCGCTCTGGTTTCCCACTGCAAGTGGGTGATGGTCGATGTGGCGGAAGCGCGGGAAGCGAAAGAGGTGAAAGGCGGCAACAAGCCGGTTTTCGGTAAGGCGTTTAACAAGCGTGGTGGAGGGCGAGAGCAGCTTCAGTTGCCGCCGCTGAGTATTCGTGAGCCGGTAACCTACGAAACAGTTACCAGTCTCAAAAAGGAAATGAAAACATCCAAGCGCCTGCTGGATGACGTGGAAGTGGCGCTGGACCAGCTTTTCGAGACACTTCGTGCCGATGGCGTGCCGGACCTGAGGCCGATCGCCGCGATCACCAGCAAAATGGTGAGCAGCGTTGTTCGCCAGCCTGATGCCTTATTGTGGCTCAGTCGCACACGTGCCCATGACAGTTACCTTTACCGGCATGCCCTGAACACTTCCGTCTGGGCCCTGGTATGTGGTCGGCACCTGGGGTTGAACGAGGGGCTTCTTAATCACCTTGGCCTTGGATGCCTGTTGTCACAGGTTGGTAAAACCACGCTGCCACCGGAGTTGCTCGCCCGGGAGGGCCAACTGAGCGCCGAGGAGTATCTTTCCTACCGTGGCTACGTCAATCGCGGTGTTGCCATGCTGGAGAACAGCGGGCTCTCGCGGGCAGTGCTCAGTGTGGTTCAGGGTCATCGCGAGCGCCATAACGGCTCTGGTTTCCCGGAAGGTGTCCGCGGGGATCGCATTCCACTGTTGGCCAAAGTGGCCGGCATCGCGGAGTTTTTCGAATCTTTGATTGCGCCCCGCGCTCACACCGAGCCGATGACGCCAGCTAAAGCGGTCACGCTGCTCTATGAGATGCGCAATATCGAATTCCAGGAAGACCTGGTGGAGAATTTCATCCAGGCAATCGGTATCTATCCCACCGGTAGCCTCGTGGAACTCAGCGATGGCCAGCGGGGCATCGTGGTTTCACACTCGCCGGAACGACGGCTCTGGCCCCGTGTCATGGTTATGACCGATGCGGCTGCAAGGCCGCTGAAAACTGCAAAGATCATCGATCTGGCCCGTTACAACGAAGGTAAGGAAGCAGCAGAAACGGTGCGAATTCGTGATTGCCTGCCTCATGGCACGGAAGGCCTGGATCCGTCCTATTTCGATGTAACCGGCGCAGAGTCACGCTGGAGTCTGTCGCGCCTGATCAGCGGATAATGACTCGCAACTGTTTGCGAACCCACCGATAGGTATCCTCCGGGCGGAAGCTGAGCAGAAGCTCTGATTCCCCGCCGGAGGGGCCGGCAACAAAATACTCCACTACTCCGCTTTGCCAGTCGGCCGAATTGATCTGGACATCCTGGGGACGAGTGCTGATTGCTTCGAGCTCTGCCAGGGCGAGTCCGCCCCCGATCTTTCGAACTGCAACCTGCTTCAGGGCTGTATCAGTGGCCGGATGACTGGCAACGTCCTCATCCAGGAAGTAACGGTTCGCGACGGTTGTGCTGATCGCCTTGAGTTCGCGCGTAAGATAGGTCTGGGCGTCTTCCGTGTCGATGTCTTCCATGGTGCGCACGGCATTTTCGATCCGGTCCTTCTTGGCCTGCAGGTCTTCACTGTATTCAATGTCCGGATCGCGATCTTCGTCATTCTCCGGCCGCGGAGGGGCGTTGTCGATTTCCTCCTGGGTTGGCGGCTCTTCGCAGAGTTCATCGTCTTCCGGGTAGAAACAGATGGCGGCGAGCAGCTGGTTCGCTGGTGACAGGGGATCGGTGGCGGTGAATTCGGATTCGCTTACACTGAAGTCGATAGGTGCGGTCAACTCCGGGAGTGCAGCATTCAGCTGCGTAATAACCCGGTCGCGGATATCGATGCCATCCCCTTCGGCGACATTCTGGCTCCAGTTCAGGAGCATCAGAAAGCGGGAGAGGTTCATAAGCGTCGTGTTTTCCAGAACCTGTTGCTCGGTCAGTGTGTGGGTGCTCAGACCCTCATCATCCACCATTGGTGTTTGCAGCTCTGTGCGGGTGGTTTCAAAGAACTCGAGCAGCGTTACGTATTGCCGGGCCGGCACACCACTGACTAACGGCAGGTCGCCAACGCGGAAGGTGAGCGTTTCGCCGGGGTAGTAACGGAACTCACCTGCTGCGTTCGTGGTGCCCGATTGACTTGCCGTCTGGTAGGAAAGGCCATTAAAGCCGTTGAAGTTGAGCTGGCCTTTGCTGGTGTCGTCGCCAGAACCGCCGTCATCATCGAGGCAGCCAGAGAGGGCGAGGGCGCCCAGCAGGGTAAACGTTAGTCGGATGCGGTGAACGGATCTCATGGTTGGTCGTACATTCCCTTCGATTCAGCGCGCCCGCACTCAGGGTGCGGCAGCCCCTTTTGTAAGTTGTTGTAACCGCATTATAGGGGCGGGGTTTGCCTCATATCGGGATTCCTGTCGCAGTTTCCGTTATTGGCCTGGAGACACCTGCTGGCCGATAAGGGCCTTGAAATCAGCAGCTTTGTCACAATAAATAGCATTCTAAATTCTGGCTGGCGGCCTGGGTCGCCCATTGCCGTTTTTCACCGAATCGGGATGATTTATGACCAATGCACTGGAAATCGAGAGCCTCACCAAGACCTACGGTGACGGGTTTCAGGCGCTCAAGGGGATTGATCTGCATGTCGCTGAGGGTGATTTCTTTGCTTTGCTGGGCCCCAACGGGGCTGGCAAATCCACTACCCTTGGCATTGTTTGCTCCCTGGTGAACAAGACAGCCGGCAAAGTGCGGGTGTTCGGATATGACACGGATACCCACCTCTCTGACGCCAAGCTGAACCTCGGCGTGGTACCCCAGGAGTTCAACTTCAACCAGTTCGAGAAAGTCTTCGATATCGTAACTACTCAGGCCGGCTATTATGGGATTCCGTTCAAGCAGGCCTCTGCGTCCGCCGAGAAGTACCTGAAAAAGCTCGGTCTCTGGGACAAGCGGAATACCCCGGCCCGGATGCTGTCCGGCGGCATGAAACGCCGCCTGATGATTGCCCGGGCCCTGGTCCACGAGCCAAAGCTGCTGATTCTGGACGAGCCGACCGCCGGTGTGGATATTGAACTCCGCCGTTCCATGTGGACCTTTCTGGAAGAGATTAACCGCCAGGGCACGACGATCATCCTGACAACCCATTACCTGGAGGAAGCGGAAGCCCTTTGCCGCAACATCGCCATTATCGACCATGGCAAGATCCTTAAACACACGAGCAAGAAAGCCTTGCTTCAGCAGTTGAGCGTCGAGACTTTCGTGCTGGACACAGAAAAGTCCCTGGATTCCGCGCCAGAGCTGAACGGTTTTCCGACACGCCTCGACGCCGAGGGCGCACTGGAGGTGGAAGTGGAAAAAGGTCAGGGGCTTAACCAGGTATTTGTGGAGCTTGAGCGGCTGGGCATCAAGGTTGTCAGCATGAGAACCAAAGCCAACCGGCTGGAGGAGCTGTTCATTCGCATGGTTGAGGAGAACGCCGCCGAATCCGCCAGGGCGGTGGAGGGTGCAGCATGACCCCGCATGCGATATTCACAGCCTTCAGCACCATTGTTGTCCGGGAGGTGCGCCGGTTTACCCGTATCTGGGCGCAGACCCTGTTGCCGCCTGCGGTCACCATGACCCTGTATTTCATTATCTTCGGTAACCTCATTGGCTCCCGGATCGGCGAAATGGGCGGCTTCGATTATATGTCGTTTATCGTGCCCGGGCTGATCATGATGGCAGTCATCACAAGCTCCTATGCCAACGTGGTGTCGTCGTTTTTCTCCATGAAGTTCCAGCGCAGCATTGAGGAGCTTCTGGTGTCTCCGGTTCCCAACTGGGTTATCCTTGCCGGGTATGTGACCGGAGGCATGGCGCGGGGGCTTGGTATCGGCCTGATTGTCACGTTGCTGTCACTGGTGTTCACCCGCTTGTCGATCCACAACCTGCCCATGATGGTTATTACGGTGTTCCTGACGTCCGCACTGTTCGCACTGGGCGGTTTCATCAATGCCATGCTGGCAACCAAGTTTGATGACATCTCCATCGTGCCCACGTTCGTTCTCACGCCCCTGACTTATCTGGGCGGCGTGTTCTACAGTATCGATCTGCTTCCGGGGTTCTGGCAGGGCGTATCCATGGCCAATCCCATCCTGTACATGGTGAACGGCTTCCGGTACGGAATTCTCGGCGTGTCAGACGTTAATCCGTTCGTTTCTCTTGGTATGATTCTGGTTTTCATCTCCGTGTTGGCATTCATCGCCCTCAGAATGCTCGAGCGTGGTAAAGGCATTCGCCACTGATTTCAGGAACCCCTATGGCACTCAATGATGCGCCGCTTGGCAAGACAAGCGATTACCCGGACAGCTACGATCCGGGCCTTTTGTTTCCCGTCGCGAGGGAGGAAAATCGCCGCCGTCTTGGGCTGGAAGACGGCCGCTGGCCATGGTTCGGCGAGGACCTGTGGCAGGCCTGGGAAATCTCCTGGCTGCGGCCAAATGGTGTGCCGGAAGTCGCCTGGGCAGAGATAGTCTTCCCAGCGGCTTCGCCTTCAATCATCGAATCCAAATCGCTGAAGCTGTACCTCAATTCGCTGAATCAGGTGGTGTACTCCTCCCGAGAGCAGGTGGCAGAGGTGATCACCCAGGATCTGTCCAGCGCTTGCGGCGGTGCCGTACAGGTTAACCTGTTGAGTGTGGACGAATCCGGAGAAGCGATTGGCCGCCCTGAGGGGTTCGAGTTGATTGATGACGAACCGGTCAGCGACGTGGTTTATGAGTATTCACCCGATTCTCTCAATGCCGGCAATGAGGTGGTGACCGAGCAGCTGTGTTCCCATCTGCTCAAGAGCAACTGCCCGGTGACGGGGCAGCCGGACTGGGCCACTCTGCTGGTAAGCTACACTGGCCCGAAAATCGACCGGGTTGGCTTGCTGCGATACGTCGTGAGCTTCCGGCAGAAACAGGATTTCCACGAGCATTGTGTGGAAACGGTGTTTACCGATCTGATGAGCCGATGCAACCCGGAGTCGTTGACTGTCGTTGCCCGATATACGCGGCGGGGCGGGTTGGATATCAACCCCTGGCGGAGCACAGAAACCGGCAAGGGCGCCGGGCCTCGGCTGATACGTCAGTAAGAAGAATTGAGTTGAGCGCAGGGACGCGCCTCAGGAAACATCCTCTTCCCGTCGCAGACGATCGGCGGCGTCTTCCAGGGCAGTCAGGATGGCCTGGCGTTCCTTCTCGGTAATCTTGTCTGAATCCAGATACATGGCAAAGCCACTGTGCTCGTGCTCAAGGAAGCTGCGGTTGGGGCCCATATCGCGCCGGAAATCCACCACCTCATAGATTGGCACCGGTCTGCCGAAACCTTTCACAGTAATTTCGCCCTTGTCCCGGCACATGATCTTGTCCTTGATCAGCGAGAAGGTCTCGTAGGAAACCAGTATTTCACCCGGTTCTGCCAGCGATTCAAGCCGGCTGGCAAGATTCACCTCCTTGCCGATGATGGTGTAGTCCATCCGGTTTTCTGCACCGAAGTTACCTACGGTTGTGTAGCCGGTGCTGATCCCCATTCGAATTTCCAGCGGGGTCTTGATGCCCTGGCTGCGCCACTTCTGACGCATGATTTTCATGTGCTTACGCATCTCGATAGCCATGGAGACGCAGGCAAAAGCGTCCTCCCGCTGACCCCGGCTGGTTGGGTCGCCAAAGAACACCATGATGGAGTCGCCAACGAACTTGTCGATGGTGCCGCCGTACTTCAGGGCCACTTCCGACATTTCGTTAAAGTAGTGATTCAGTAGCTCCGTCAGGGCTTCAGGCTCCATTTCCTCGGACAGCTCGGTGAAGCCCTTGATGTCAGAGAAGAACACCGCCAGCTTTTTCCGCTGGGTTTCCAGTCGCACATCCCGCTCGCCCGTAAAGATGGACTGCCAAACCTGAGGCGAAAGGTATTTGGAAAGCTTGTGTGAGAGCGCGATGGACTGCTCGCGCTGATTCTGGATCTGCGTCTTTGCCAGCATGAGCGCGCGTGCCTGCTGGTGCGAGTAGTAGGCTGTGACACAGATATAAAGCCCGGTTGAGAGAATAGACACAATGCTGGTGAGCAGAGGCGAGTGCGGACCATCCGCTGGCCCAAGGATAGCGACAGAACCAGCAATGGCTGCGGCCATGAAGACGGCGCCCATAAGCCACTGGCGGATGCCGCCGACAATCAGGCAGCTGAACATCAACATCAGCGCGACCGCCAGGGAGGGAATGACGATCAGCCCGATGCAGCCGATAAACGCGCCGCCAACAACGCAATCGAAAATCAGCATCTTCTGTCGAATGCGTGGGGAATTCCTGAGGAACGTCCGACGGGTCAGGGCGTGGGCTATGTGGGGCCAGGTCAGCGCGCCGGCCACCAGCCAAAGCAGCCAATGGGCAAACACACCTTGCAGAACACCGGTTACGATAATGGCGGCGGTTGAGGTATAGGCGAGGATCCGACCGTTGTAATCGGGCATTGGCGGAATGGCAATCGGGTTGCCCGATGCCTCAGACGCCAGGGATCTGCCTGCGGAGCTGCTGGCATTGCGCAAGTCTGCCGGAGCGCTCATCATTTCAGAAACGGATCCTGCCAATTAGCATGTCACGGAACATGACCCAGTCGCCCATCAGGCTGTACAGTGGGTACTTGAAAGTAGCGGGTCGGTTTTTCTCAAACTTGAAATGGCCTACCCAGGCAAAGCCATAGCCAATAACGGGCAGAGCCAGAAGCCACAAGAGCTTGCCTGATGTCAGGGCCCACAGGGCCACGATCAGAACCAGCAGGCTGCCGACGAAGTGCAGACGGCGACAGGTCACGTCGCTGTGTTCTTCAAGGTAGTAAGGATAGAATTCGGAAAAGCTGTTGAAGGTTTGCTGGTTGCTCATTGTGTTGCCACTCATCATTGTACGACCGCGTCATTTATAATTGTTGGCAGACCTGACTACGACCAAAGGTTAACAGCATTACGTACAAGCCACAATTCACAGCCGGGAATTATGGTCGTACCGAATTTTTGAAATCCATCAGAATAGCGACCAGACAGCGAGCAGATATGACAGCAGTTACCGATTTCCTTCTTAGCCGTTCGTCAGAGCCCAGGCTGGAGTCGCCTGCACCGGACCCGGCAACCCTTGACCGTGCGTTCGCCTGCGCCGCTCGCGCTCCTGACCACGCGCTGCTGAGACCCTGGCGTTACCTGGTTATAGAGGGCGAAGGTCTTGAGGCGCTGGGCGAACTGTTTGCCGCCACCTGCGCCAATAACAGCGACGAGAAAGAGATCGAGAAGCTCAGGCGTGCACCTCTCAGGGCGCCAATGGTGATCGTGGGTATCGCATCGCCCAGAACGCATCCCAAAGTACCTGAAGTCGAGCAGTTGATGTCCGCCGCAGCCGGCATGAGTTTTATCGAGCTTGCCTTGCAGGATGCCGGTTACGGAGTGATGTGGAGAACGGGCGGTGTTGCCTACCATTCCTCGGTTCACGCCGGACTGGGGCTGGAAGAGCATGAGCAGATCGTCGGGTTCCTCTACACCGGAACAGTCTCCGCCTCCAAGCCGGCGGTTCCCAGGCCGGCGGTTGATGAATTTGTGCGTCACTGGCCCTGATACCCTGCCCGTATTCCCCCGGTCCTCGCCGGGGGAAGCAGCTTGCCGCTTTTTCCTGTCCGCTCCTTGTGCACTTTTCCCTGACAATTGTTTTGCCACTGGCCAGGGCCCGCCAATGCTGACTTTCCTGACAAATTTACGCCTCATCTGAATTCTGGCATCCAGCTTGCTTCAGTCCCGTCAAAGAGCACAGCCGGCAAAAGCAGCTCGGCATACCAGTGCAGTTTTCGGGAGGCAACATGGCAATTACGTTTGATTCGGCTCTGGGCATTCATCAACACGCGGTTGAAGCGCGTGTAAAACGCGCCGAAGTTTTGGCAAACAACCTGGCGAACGCCGACACCCCGGGTTTCAAGGCGCGGGATCTGGATTTCCAGGCAATGATGCAGAAGGCTCAGGAGCAGGTCAGCGGATTCCAGATGGCCAAAACCCATGACGCGCATATGGATACCTCGCCATCGGCCTCGGAGAGCGATTTGATGTATCGGGTTCCCCATCAGCCGTCGGTTGACGGCAATACGGTAGACGCCCAGCAGGAGCAGACCCGTTTCATGCGCAACGCCATGGATTTCCAGGCCAGTTTCCAGTTTTTGAACAGCAAGTTCAGCGGTTTGACCAAGGCCCTCAAGGGCGAATAAGCCGAAGTCACAGGATTAGCGAAGGAGAATTCTCATGTCACTGGGCAGCATTTTTGACATCGCCGGTTCCGGCATGACCGCGCAATCACTGCGGCTGAACACAACCGCGTCGAACATCGCCAATGCGGAGACCGCAAGTTCCAGCACGGGCGAAACCTATCGGGCCCGAAAGCCGGTTTTCGCGGCCATTCAGCAGTCCATGATGAACCCCGGGCAGGGCGGTTTTCCGATGGCTGCCGATGAGGGGCCAGGCGCGGGTGTAAGAGTTGAGGGTATTGTTGAGAGCGATGCTGAACTGCAGATGCGTTACGAGCCCCATCACCCGGCGGCCAATGAAGACGGATATGTCTATTACCCCAACGTGAATGTGGTCGAAGAGATGGCGGACATGATGTCGTCGTCCAGAAGTTTCCAGATGAATGTGGATGTCATGAACACTGCCAAGTCCATGATGCAGCGCATTCTGACTCTTGGTCAGCAGTAACAGGGTGAGGAGCACAACATGACTGCAGTGAATGCAACAGACGCGTCGGATGTTCTGAGCCAGTACCAGCTGAAGCAGCAGAATGGCGGCCAGGGCACCAGCGAGCTGGGCCGGAATGAGTTTATGGAACTGATGCTGGCGCAGCTGAAAAACCAGAACCCGTTGGAGCCCCAGGACAACGGTGAATTCATCTCCCAGCTGGCGCAGTTCAGTTCGCTGGAGGAGATGCAGAATCTCTCCGGTACGGTTGAGGATGTGGTAGGGCAGTTCCGATCCACTCAGGCGCTCCAGGCGTCGGCCATGGTGGGCAAAACCGTGCTGGCCCCCTCCCAGATCGGGATCCTGGGTGCCGAAGGTGAAATTACCGGGACCATTGAAGTGCCCGCTTCCACGGGCGGCCTGCGCCTGTCCATCGAGGGACAGAACGGTGAGCGGGTACGTCAGATCGATATGGGCAGTAGCCAGGCAGGTGTTGTGTCCTTCCGCTGGGATGGTCAGGACGGCAACGGCAATCCCTTGCCGCCGGGCCCCTACCGAATTGTGGCAGAAGCTTCCTATCCCGATGGGCCGCAGCAGCTGGGCACCATGGTGAGTGCCAATGTGGATAGCGTATCCCTGGGCCAGGGCGGCTCGATAACACTGAATCTTGCGGGCATGGGCTCTATTGCCCTGTCTGATGTGAAACAAATTAACTGAGACCGGTGAGACACCAAGGGGTGAACCATGGCATTTAATACAGGTTTGAGCGGCCTTCGTGCGGCATCGGTGGATCTGGACGTCACCGGCAACAACATTGCGAACGCCAGCACCGTTGGCTTCAAGGGCAGTAAGGCCCAGTTCGGCGATCTTTACGCCAGTGGCTTTCTGAGCGCGGGCACCAACCCGATCGGTGACGGTGTTCGGGTCCAGGACGTTAAGCAGTCTTTCGGCCAGGGCAATATCAGCTTCACGGACAACGGTCTGGATATGGCGATTGCCGGCGATGGTTTCTTTATCCTGAATAACGGCGGTGAAATTCGTTATTCCCGTGCAGGGCAGTTCGGCATTGATAAGGACGGCTTTGTAACGAACAACCAGAATATGCGGGTGCAGGGATACACCGCCGATGAAGACGGTAACCTTTCCGGTATTCGAGGCGATCTGCAGATTGAAACTGACAACCTGGCGCCACGCCGGACCACCAACCTCGTTTCAGATCTGAACCTGGACTCGCGGGAACCCGTGCTTGAAACCCGGGTTCGGGACATCGGGCCAATCGCCGCAACGGATCTGCAGGGTGAGAGTTTTGATGTGCTCTACAACGATGGCACGCCGGACTTCAACGTAACCATCGGGGCTACAGCAACAGCCCGAGAGGCGGCCGCCGCAATTAACGATGCGCCTGGCCTCAGCGCGTCTGCCACCACGACCGTGACGTTTGATGGTGCCAATCAACTTGATGACACTTACATCTCCAACGCGGGCCCGGGTAATTTTGCATTCAGTCTGAGCATCAATGGCTCTCCGCTTGCCCTGGATACCAGCAACATCACATCGCTGCAGGATCTCGTCGACTCTATTAATAATTCTTCTGAGACCGCTATTTCAGCTTCGATGGTGGATGACGGTTCAGGCAGCAACAACGTGCTGCGGGTGATTCATAACCAGGGCGAGACGCTGAGCTTTTCCTTCGATGACGACGGCGATCTCAGTAACGGGGGTGAAACCTCCGATACGGTTCTCGGTGACGTGAATGCGACGGCGGACAGAGTTGTTTCCGGCATTGATGATGCCTCCAATGGCGATTTTGAGACGGCATTTAATAGCTCTCCAATCCGGATAACCAATGAGTTCAACCCTCTGGATCAGCGGACCTACAACCACGCCACCTCCACCACCATCTACGACAGCCTGGGCAACTCCCACGAGTTCACCCAGTTCTTCGTAAAGGAGCCTTCTCCGGGCAGTGGTGTCGGTGTAAGTGAGTGGTCGGTTTACCTGCAGATTGATGGGGAAATGGTCGCTGGCACAGACACTACGCCCTACACGGCCCGTTTTGATCAGAACGGAAACCTGCAATCAATTGATGGTGACCCGGCCGGCGAGATCGTGGTCACCGATTGGGTTCCAAAGGACGAGAACGGCCAGCCAAATGGGGCAGATGGTCCTCCTGCGGACCCAACCTCGGTGGTGACTCCGATTCCGGAACCGCCTACATCTTCCGCATTTGTATTGAACCTTGCTGACACTACTCAGTATGGGGCGGCATTCGGTGTAAACGATCAGCAGCAGAACGGTTACACAACGGGCCGTCTCTCAGGCCTGGACGTATCGGATCAGGGTGTTCTCTTCGCCCGATATACCAATGGCCAGTCACAGGCTCTCGGTCAGGTTGCTTTGGCTTCCTTCAATAACACAAACGGACTGTCGCCTGTGGGGGATACGTCCTGGGTCGAAACCTTCGAATCGGGCCAGCCAATCATCGGCGCCCCGGATACAGGGACTCTGGGCTCTATTAAAGCCAGCTCAGTGGAAGAATCCAACGTGGATCTCTCGGCCGAACTGGTCAACCTGATCATCGCCCAGCGAAACTATCAGGCCAACGCCAAGACCATCGAAACCTCCGATGCGGTCACCCAGACCATCATCAACCTCCGTTAATATCGCGATCTAGCGAACATGGCATGACTCCTGCAGGAAGACTGGAAACAGTCAAAATTCCGGCAGGAGTTTTCCCATGGACAAAGCCCTCTACATCGGTATGTCTGGCGCCAAGCAGAATATGCTGGCCCAGCAGGCCCATGCCAATAACCTGGCGAACGTCAGTACCACCGGCTTCAAGAAAGACTTCGCCCAGGCCCGCAGTATGCCTGTCTACGGGGAACATCATCCCACTCGCGCCTATGCCATGACAGAACGACCCGGCACCGACCTTTCCGCCGGTGCTCTGATGGAAACCGGGCGCAAGCTGGATGTGGCGGTAGAAGGTGAGGGGTGGCTTGCCATCCAGAACGATCAGGGCGAGGAGGTCTTCACCCGCAGCGGCAGCCTTCAGGTGGATGTCAACGGCCTGGTGCGCCTGGCCAACGGCGAACTGGTGCTGGGCAATGGCGGGCCGGTGGCGCTTCCCCCGTTTGACAACGTCGAAATTGGCGCCGATGGCACCGTTTCAATTGTTCCTGTGGGTGGTCCACCGGACCAGCTGGTGGAAGTGGACCGGCTGAAACTGGTCAGCCCGCCCCCGGAAGCCCTGGAAAAAGGTCTCGATGGGCACATGCGCCGCAAGCCGGATCAGGCTGTGGACGGCCCGGAACCACCGGATGCAAACCAGCGGGTCGCTTCCGGATTCCTTGAAAGCTCCAACGTGAATGCGGTGGAAGAAATGATCTCGAACCTTCAGCTGTCCCGGCAATACGAGATGCAGGTGAAGGTCATGACCACCGCCAATGAGAATTCCGAAGCAACGGCACGGCTGTTGCAAAACCTTTAAGTAACGACTGAACACATTGGCCTGGCGGGCCTGAAGCGGCAAAAAATGGCCGCCTGACTGCCCGCCGGCAAGGAGTAAGCAGCATGCATCCAGCACTTTGGGTCAGCAAGACCGGGTTGAG